>DATMJF010000567.1:0-9502 GCA_035554455.1 Rummeliibacillus sp. | reverse complement strand
TATCAACCTGCACATACAATACGTAGTGTAAAAGATAGTAATGGCAATGTACTTTACAAATGGGATAACAAATCAAAACAAGTTTGGTCCCCAAGTACAGTGTCACATATTCGATTCTTAATGTCCGATGTTGTTCAACATGGTACGGGTGTAGGAATTCATGTCAATGCTCCTTACGTGGGGGCTAAAACAGGTACAACAAATGATTATCGAGATTTCTGGCTTGCAGGGTTAACAAATCGTTATACATCTGCCGTATGGATTGGTTATGATCGACCACAAAATATGGAGGGCCTTGAAAATGCGAAAATTCACCATCGTATTTTCTCGAGTATTATGAATAACTAAAAAAGAGCTATTCGAAGGGTATTCACTTCGAATAGCTTTTTCTGTTGCTCTAACTTGTGGTTCTATACAATTTGCTTTGGTATTCACACAATTAATTTAGCGAAATGGATAGAAAATGGAGATGCAATCTTTTTCTGCGACGAGTAACCGCAGGAGCATTTTTTTCTGCGACGAAGCTAGCGAAGCGATGCAGGAGCACGCACTGGAACGGGTTCTTTTGATAATTCAAAGTCTTACCCGAACATTTGACGTAGAACCTAACTTATATTACGAAAATGGTAAACTAGAAACAATTCCGTTATAAAGTTTAAAAACAACGTAGATGATTAATGTTAAAAAGACAAACCAAATTACGATTTCAAAAAGCATGACACCAACAGTAGCACCATATGTCATATAATTACTTAATTTATAAATAACATAAACAAAATAAATAAAGGTTGTTGCTAGAAAAATGACTAAAAGAATCCAAAACGATTGAATACCAATAGCTGAAGCTAATGCACCAAAGAAAAAGATGACATTTCCACCACGCGCTTCATGTACTGTTTTTCCTTCTAAATCTTTTGAGAAGAAGAGCATCGCAAGTTCATGTATCGTTTCTCCGATCAGTTTTAATGCTGAGAACAACATAAAATAACATAATGCAAAAACAACTAATAAAAAGATACGCATTTGTATTTCAGATAAAAATTCTCGCATTCCAGAATAGACGCCAATAGATTTGAATAATACAATGGATTCTGTCACCGTAAATAAACCGAATGTTAGACTAAATAAAATAATCGTAATTAATGGCAAATATCCGTAAACATATGGATTTTTCATTCCTAAAATTCCTCTTTTTTCATTATTTATTCCCAATATAATAATAGCTAAAAACTACATCTCCTATCAAGGGTATTCAAGGAATATAGTACGCAATAAGTAGAAGAAGGTGGTAAAATATTTTTCTAAAACAATATGTGTACAAAATAAAAAGCTTTTACCTACTATATTTATGTAGGCAAAAGCTTATTTCATTACCAGTACGGTTGATATGGCGGATAGTATGGTTGATTGCAATATGGCGGATAGCAATTTGATGGATATGATGGATACGGTGGATACGGTGGATAATTTGGACGAATTGATGATCCGACTAGTCCTCCTAAAAAGCCGCCAAAGAATGGTCCTCCTATTGTCCACAACCCTCCACCAAATGGAAATGGTCTAAAATAAGGTCGCATTTTCATCCTCCTCTCTGCTCTATCATATGTAGAGCATAAGAGAAAGAATAGGAACCAGCCTAATGCTTACTATCTTCTTCAGCGATACGTTCGATATATGTAGCGAGTGTTCGTACCATTACACCTGTACCACCTTTTGGTCCTAAATCATATGCACTCATTGCATCGGATGTCCCTGCGATATCCAAGTGAATCCACGGTGTATCTCCGACAAATTCTCCAATAAATCCTCCCCCAAAAATCATATGTCCATCACTACCTGGGGAATTGTTAAGATCAGCTACATCACTTTTACGAATACGTTTTTTATCATTTTCTGTTAAAGGTAATTGCCAAACAAATTCTCCTGTTTCAGCAGATGCTTCAAGGAAGGATTCAAAGAATGCTTTATTATTCGTTAAAGCACCTGTTTTATCATAACCAAGTGCTGTAATAACACCACCTGTTAATGTTGCTAAGTCAATGAGATAATTTGCACCTTGTTGTTTTGCATAGGAAACGGCATCCGCAAGTACTAATCGACCTTCAGCATCCGTATTTAGAATTTCAACTGTTTTTCCGCTAAATGTTGTGATTACATCATCAGGTTTAAAAGCATCACCAGAAATCATATTGTCCGTTGAACCAATTACGCCAATAACATTCTTATTAGGACGCAATTCACCGATAATACGCATTGCACCAAGAACGGCTGCTGCTCCGCCCATATCACCTTTCATACCAACTAGACCAGATTTAGATTTAATAGAATAGCCGCCAGTATCAAATGTTACACCTTTACCGACGAAGCCTACTACATCTTCCCATTTCTCTGTTGCTTGGTATTTTAATGTAATCATACGAGGTTCTTCTTTTGAACCTTTATTGACTGCAAGGATAGCTCCCATTCCAAGCTCTTCAAGCTGTGCTTTGTCTAAAATTTCAACTTCAAAATCATATTCCTTAGCAAGCTCTAGAGCATAGTCAGCTAATTTAGAAGCAGTTAAAATATTCCCTGGCAAATTGATTAGGGAACGTGCTTCATTAACAGCTGTTGCATAGATTTCCCCTACTTCAAAGCCTGCAACAATTTCATCTATATCAGCATTTGAGATGAAGCTTACTTGTTCCAATGAAACATCTACTGCATTCGATGTAGTTTTGTAATTTCCGACAGTGTAAGCACCCATATTGATACCTTCAGCCGCAATAATCACTGCATCTGAAACTGGGATTTCATCCATTTCAAATGAATCAATCCAAAGTGTCATTGAGCTTGTTTTAAGACCTCGAAGTGTTTTTCCTACTAAACCAAATGCTTCGCGTAAAGTATCCGGTGTTAGTGTTTTACGGTTACCTAACCCAACAAATACAATCCGTTTTATTTTTGCTTCTGATGAAAAAACAGGGATTTTTGTGATCGCTTTTGCATCAGTTTGGATATCTCCATCTTTCACCCATTTCTCGATTGGGTGACCAAAGAAATCTACAAACCGATCCCAATTTGGAACATTATTTTGATTTTTTGAAACACCGACAACTAAAACATCTGCTGTTGCAGATTCGAAATTTTGGAGCTCTTTATTGATACGCATCTCCATACCTCTTTTCATTTATCTCGGATTAACGGGCAGTAAGACCTCCACTTCAAGACTTAGATAAGCGTCCAGGGGAAGTGAAGGGCCTATAAAAGCCTGATTGGTTCAACTATCACTCAGCGGGGGACAAAAAAATTCCCACTGAGTGAAGTTTCACTTTATTTTATTATTATAACAATTTGATTCAATATACGAAATGTTCTAAAATCAAATTATCGTAATGGATGAACGTTGATTGTTTCCTATGTTATATTTAATTTAACAAGTAAAGGCTGAAAGGTGCTGATCATAATAGAATTTCTACACAACACCCCTTTGATTGCTGCGTTACTCGGTATTTTGGTAGCACAACTTGTGAAAATACCGATTCATTTTATCGCAACAAAAGAAATTGATTGGGGACTTTTTACTTCAACTGGTGGAATGCCAAGCTCTCATTCAGCAGCAGTTTCAGCTTTAACAACGGCAATTGCCTTTGAATCTGGACTATCCTCACCACTTTTTGCGATCTCAGCCATATTTTCTGTAGTCGTGATGTTTGATGCAACAGGTATTCGTTATCAAGCAGGACAACAAGCCATAGTGATTAATCAAATGCGTAAAGATTTTCAAACATTTATCGTTAAAGCGAAGACCTTACCTGAGAAAAATGGCGAGGAGAAAATAGAAGAATTAAAAACACTCCTTGGTCATCGCCCTATCGAAGTATTTTTTGGTTGCTTAACAGGTATTATTCTTTCAATTCTAATCTATACACTATTCTAAAAAAAGCAGCGAGCTATTTATGCTCGCTGCTTTTATTTTAAAACATTTGATAACCCATTTTACGCAAAATCTTCATTACAATTCCTGAGACAATCGCTCCTACTAATCCACTAGCAAGAATAAGAATATCCGCAACTTGTAATGATACTAGTTTATGACCTAAAGCTGGAAATGCTGTTCCTGCCTTAAAGAAATAATCTAGGAAACTAACATCATCTACAATGAAAATCACGACGATAGGATAAAGAATGGCCATGAACCATGTAGAACGAAGTAACATATTCAATAAGAATCCAATACCAAAGAACATAACTAAGAAAATTAGCATGGATAGGATTAATTGGATAATAGAAAATCCACCTGTCATATGTTTGAAACCTCCATATTCTCTCACATAAGTGTAACTGATTGGAACAATGCTTTCAATGACTAGGTATGATTTTCTACGTTTTGTCAAATTCCTGTCAATTAAAAGAACAATTTATACTCTGTATAGCCAAATATATTATCACGATCTATGTCTTCTATCGTTGCCGGTCTTGTTTTTAAAGGTAAATCTACTAATTCTAATAGTAGCATAGAAGTTCGTTTATCTTCTTTCAATGCTTGAGGTGTCATCCATCTTGCTTCATATAATTCATCTAGTTGTACAGTAATTTGCTGTTCTTGTGTATTTGCTGTTAAGTAAAAAATAGCCATATTATCACTAATATCATTTCTTAAAACGCCAGTCCGTATTCCTAGTAAACCTTGCATGGATGCTTTAATACCTGTCTCTTCTTGTAATTCACGATGACAAGCCTGGTCAATAGTTTCTCCCGGGTTGACAAATCCTGCTGGTAAAGACCACATACCATCTAGTCCTCCATAGCGCTTCATCACGACAAGCCATTCTCCACATTCATTTTCTACTAAACCAGCTACACCAAGCCAGATTCTAGCACGATCCTTGCTGTCCAATCACATCACCTCCTCAAGACTTCATCCGCTCCACACCCAAGCCTCTTGAGGGTTTACACACAGTAAACCAGATAAGCTGTTGTCACTGGAGATCTTCCTTTAAGTATGCTGCTTCAATACTTAAATAAAAGGCTCCCTACAGTTCTCATAACCGGAGGGAGTATGGACGGTACAACTATTTAAAAAGATTTAACTTGCCTTTTTTCCATACTAAACGTGTACCACCAACCAAGTATAAAGCACGGTTATCGATTACTTTTTTCACAATTGATGCGGATTTACCAGTTATTTCTTTACCTAATATATCACCTATCGCATCTGACTTACCTAATGAGCATACTGTACCTTTTAATTTGGGTACAAACGGTTTTGTTTTTTCACCTTTTATCAATGCAACTAGGTTTTCTGCAACTGTCACAGCTTGTTGCAAGGCAATTTGAGCAGTTGTTGGATATGGACGTTCTGTTTCTTTGTTCATCAAAAATGCACAATCCCCCACCATGAAAATATCTGGGTAACCAGGAACACGTAAATCGTCCTCAACAGCTACTCGGGCACGTTTAGATGGTAAATCAGATTCTTCTACTATTCGGGAACCACGGACACCAGCAGCCCATACAACTGTTCCAGCTTTGATGAACTCAAATTGATTTGGCCCTTTTTTAATTTTGACACCTTCTTCAGTAGCTCGCACAACAGGAGTACCTACTGAAAACTCAATTCCTTTTTTTGTTAGAACGCCAATCGCGTAGTCTACAAGTTTAGGTGAAAACATAGGTAAAACCCTTGGAGCTGCTTCTACACAAATGACATGTACTTTTTCTTTTGGTACATCATATTCTTTACAAAGCTCTGGAATTTTATTGGCTAGCTCTCCTAAAAATTCGATACCTGTAAATCCTGCTCCCCCAACAACAATTGTTAGTAAAGTATCATCTTTTTCTGCGTTTTCTTGGAATGCCCATTCAGCAAATTGAGTATTAATGTGATCACGAATTTTCCGAGCATCATTAACATTCGTAATACCAAAAGCAAATTTGTCTAAGCCTTCAATACCGAATGTTTCTCCCTCAAAACCAAGACCTACGACTAAATAGTCATAAGTTAGTTCGCCTATATTTGTAACTACCTTTTTATTTTTAATATCAATTTTTTCAACAGACTCTTGTACAAAATGTACTTTGTTATTTAGTACATCTTTAATTTCATAGCGTACTTGTTCAGGCTTTAATGTACCCGCAGATGCTTCATGTAGCCAAGTAGATTCATAATGGTACGAGTTTTTGTTGACAAGCGTAATTTCAGCTTCATCAGAACCCAATTTCTTTTGTAAATTGACGGCTGTTGTTAAGCCACCATACCCAGCACCTAATATCAATATATTTGGTCTTTTCAAGAAAACCTAACCACCTTTTTAATAATTAAATCTCAGCATAATAAATTTAACTTACATGTATAATTGACCAAAACGTTATGTATCATTTATTCTAAATTGCTTATCAAATAATCTATTTATCAGCAATATTATCTAATTAATATACTATCTGTTTTATACTTGTAATTCAAATTATTCTTTGATTTACAAATTTTTCTAATCCTCAAAAAAAATCTCCTTAGTACAAGTCAAATATGAATTGACTTCGCTAAGGAGATTTTTTGACTGACCAATTTATTTAGTTTTCTTACAAATTAGCATTCTTCCGGTGTTCCAGCAACTTTCGCTGTGCGGAATGAAGAACCACATCCACATGAAGCGATGGCATTTGGATTATCGATAGTAAAGCCTCCGCCCATTAAGGATTGTTTAAAATCGATTTTTGTTCCTTGAAGAATTGCGGCATCCTCACGGGATACAAGAATTCGTAAACCATGTTCTTCAAAAAGCTCGTCATTCTCTTGCTTCTCTTGTTCGAAGCCCATTGCATAAGAAAGGCCACTACAACCGCCACCTTTTACGGAAACGCGTAGATATGAACTCTCTTCCTCATTGTTTCGCATCATTTCTTGAATATGAAACGCTGCAGCCTCTGTAATATCAACAACTTGTGTCATCCGTGTCACCTCTTTCCTATATTCATCATATCAATTTTCTATTGCTGAGTAAAATATCAACCTCTCACAAAAATATCAATTTTATTATTGAATTTTTATGATATAATCCTCCTATATTAGAGCTAAGAAATGAGGCTATGGATATGGAACTTTCTCCTTATTATGAAAAACAAATTGATTGCATTCATTGCAAAAAAAAGTTTAAATCCATGAAAGTACGAACTAATTTTGTCAAAGTAAAAGAAAGTGAAAGTGATTTCCGTCCAATATATGAAAATGATGTAAACCCTTTACTTTATAATGTATTCGTTTGTGAGCATTGTGGCTTTTCATTTACTGAAGATTTTACAAAGTATTTTGCACCCGGTGTAAAAGAAGTAATTGATGAGAAAATTACATCACATTGGATACCTCATAGTTTTTTAGGAGAACGTACGATCTCTGGAGCCCTACAAGCTTATAAACTAGCACTTGTTTGCGGAGATTTAAAAAAGGAAAAGCATATCGCACTGGCTGGACTTGCTCTTCGTACAGCGTGGCTATATCGTGCAATCGACAACGAAGAACAGGAAAAACGGTTCATGAAGATTTCCCGCGAACAATATATTGATGCTTATTCTACTGAAGATTATGTGGGAACATCTATGAGTGAAATACGTGTCATCTATTTAATCGCCGAACTATCTCGTCGTATTGGTGATCGAGAACAAGCAATTCGCTACTTCTCTCGAGTCATTGAAAAACAGGGATCTTCAAACGAAACGAAAATAATTGAAATGGCAAAAGATCAATGGCAAGAAATGAGAGCTGAAAAGGAAGCTACAGCAAATTAATCTCTTGTTGTTAGTCGATTTCGAATTTGAGAGTAGAGTATTCCTGCCGAAAATGCAAAAAAATAGGCTACCCAGAATAATCGGTTTTCACCTAATTTTGGGCAGCCCTATAAATCATATTAAAATACTTGTTCTACTTCTACAACACCTGGTACTTCTTCTAGAAGTGCACGTTCAATCCCCGCTTTTAAAGTGATCGTTGAACTTGGGCAGCTACCACATGCACCTAATAAACGTAGTTTCACAACACCATCTTCTATATCTACTAATTGGCAATCTCCTCCATCACGAAGAAGGAATGGGCGTAATTTATCTAATACTTCTTGTACTTGTGCTTGCATATCTGAAACATGTTCTGTCATTGCTATCGACTCCTTTCTCTAAAATTATTATAATGTCTATAAGGTAAAAAATCCAATATAGAAATGCGAGGTTCATTGTTATGACAAATAAATCAGTTGCAATTGAAATTTACGGAGCAAGTGTACAATGTGCTAGTTGCGTAAATGCACCATCCGCAAAAGATACGTATGAGTGGCTACAAGCCGCAATTGATCGTAAGTATTCAAAACCCGAATATACTATCACTTACATCGATATTGAACGTCCAATTGAGAATGAGCGCCATGCTAATTGGGCACAGCGCGTCCAAAATGACGAATTCTTTTATCCATTAGTACTAATTAATGATGAAGTAATTGGAGAAGGCTACATTCAATTAAAGCCGGTGTATCAAGCACTTGAACGTCATGGTTTTCAAGCACTTGCATAAATTAATAAGCTATCCTGCACTTTTGGACTGCACCCCCATTGTAAGACACAAAACTAACAATGAACTGCACCCTGTCAAGTAGACATTGGAAATAATAAAAATTGATTTAAGCGGCTTTGGCTCTATATTCTATAGGGCTTAAGCCGTTTAAACGTTCTTGACTATTCATCTAAGATTGTTCCGTTAGCTGAAGAAGAAAAATCTTTCTTAGTGTACTATTTGTTCCTAAAACGAAGTAAAAAAGTCAGCAAGCATGCTGACTTTTTCTTTTCTTAATCTTTATTTCAAGAGTGTTGATTAGGATAAAATAGGAAGAATATTCTTCTGTAATCTTACTTTCAAGGGGCTTGTGTCTCATTGTTTATTGATTGTATCGGAAAATTGCTCGACTCCCGCGGGAAAAGCGTGGCAGCTGAGACCCTGCACGTAGCGTTTAAGGAACGGAGTCTAAGAACGCCACGTCCTGTGGCAACGACTCCGTGACCAACATCCTGTTGCCCCGAAGCGGCTCAGCGCACGCCCGCAGGAAAGCGAGCAATTCGTAGCGGGTATCGGTTGATCATCCATTTTTAAAATGATAAAACTGGATAATCAACACGTATGTTTTTATTTATTACTACTTCAAAATAAGTGCAATAATCCCTATTATGATACACAGAATTCCGCTCAAAAATTGCCCTAATCCTGAAGCTTGTCCCATTAGCAATAAATTAAATATGTTTTTGCTTTTTTGATTTTTCCCAAATAAGCCATCGTCTGTTCTCATACGATAAAGTCCCCAAACTATTAATACTACCCCAAAAATAAATAATATATAAAGCATTTTAATTCCTCCATTGTTCGTTTAATAAGTCCATCTTATTGAAATGTATTATTTATCATCCTCATCAAAAATAAATGTTTCTTCAATTGATAATTTAAAAACTGAAGCTATTTTATATGCAAGTAGGACAGATGGATTATATT
>DATMJF010000566.1:0-2409 GCA_035554455.1 Rummeliibacillus sp. | reverse complement strand
TAAATAGATTTCTACATCTTCGCACAAATCGAGTGCTTGACCTAGAGGTACTAAATGTTCTTTGCTAGAATTGTTTAGTTGATCTTTAATCGCAGGTACTTGTCTTAAAGATTCACGTAATTGTGCAAGATCACGACCACCTACACTGCCAAATGCCACACGACCTGCTAATCGTTCTAGATCATAAACTTTTTTCAACAGCTCTTGTAATTCTGCACGGAGGAAATAATCTTCCAATAAATCTGTTACGATACTTAATCGTTTTTCGATTGCTTTTCGGCTAGCCAACGGTTGGTGAAGCCATTGTTTTAATTTACGACCACCCATTGCTGTCGCTGTTTCATCCAGAAGCCATAATAATGTGCCTTTTTGGTCTCCACCGCGCAGTGACTGAATTAGCTCTAAATTTCGTTTAGAATTTGTATCGATATTCAAATAGTTTTTCACTTCATGGTAAGTAAATGGTTGAATATGTGTTAACGATCGCATTTGTGTACGTTCAATATAATGTAATAATATACGGCTAGCTTCGTGTAATTCTTCTGGTGCTTGTTTCAAATATTGTAGGCTAGTTACTTCAGTCATACCCTCATTCTCAAGTGAAAGTACAATTGAATAGGCTTCAGCTAATTCTTGTAACTCCGCAAATAAATCATCTTTTACCACTAATTCGCGAATATCAAATGCTTGTAGTTGTTGGATTAAATCTTTTTTGTCGCCTTCCACATAAGTAGTGATGGATTCACCAGTCGATAAATCAAGATAGCTAAAGGCAAACTCAGAATCATTTAATTTTGTGCTTGCTGCAATAAAATGATTGGATTTTCCATCAATCGCTTTCCCTTCCATAATCGTTCCTGGTGTAATAAGTTGAATGACTTCACGTTTAACGACACCTTTTGCTAATTTTGGATCCTCAGTTTGTTCACAAATTGCTACTTTATATCCTTTTTGTACAAGTGTTTCGATATAATTTTGTGCAGCATGATGCGGTATGCCACACATTGGAATGCGTTCTTTCATACCAGCATCTCTACTTGTTAATGTAATTTCTAAAATTTGTGATGCTTTCAATGCATCATCAAAGAACATTTCATAAAAATCTCCTAGACGGAAAAATAAAAAAGCATCTTGATAGTCTGCTTTTACTTGTAAATATTGTTGCATCATAGGTGTGTAAGCCATATTATTACCTCTCCTGTGTTCCTATATCTTATCTTTATTATAACAAATCAAAGTCGAAAAATCGTTTTTGACTTATTATAGAAAGTATTTCCACTAACCTATTTTGTTGTTAATTTGTATAAACAGTACAGAATAAAAATAGACAAAATAATTTATAACTCTTCTTTTTTCGGATGTAATTCCTTTTCTTAATTCTATAAGTCCAGTAAAATAGAACGCGAAGAAATATTTTTTCTGATATAATAATTCCAAAAGAAAAAAAATTCATTTTATGATGTTTTTATATAAAGGAGAATCCATCGCAATGTCAAAAATGTCTTATTATCTAGGCGTTGATATTGGTACTACTTGCACGAAAGCTGTTTTATTTGGCAACAAAGGCCAAGTAATTAGTATGCATCATGCAGGGTATCCACTCTATAGTCCTACTCCGAATGTTGCTGAACAAAATCCAGATGAAATTCTACATGCTGTGAAAGAAGCGATTCGTATAGCGCTCAGAAAAAGCAGTATCGACGTGAATAATTTAAAACTCGTTTCATTCAGTGCAGCCATGCATAGTGTGATTGCAATTGACAAGTACGGCAAACCGTTAACAAACTGTATTACTTGGGCAGATACTCGTGCAACCGATTGGGCAGACAAAATAAAAAATGAAATGAATGGTCATGAAATTTATAGACGTACAGGTACACCCATTCATCCTATGTCTCCTCTTTGTAAAATTACTTGGTTACGTCATGAAAGACCAGAGATTTTCAACCAAACATATAAATTTATTAGTATGAAAGAATATGTATTCCATGACTTTTTCAATCGTTATATCGTTGACCATTCGATTGCTTCTGCTACTGGTATGTTCAATCTCGAAAATCGTGATTGGGATGAAAACGCTTTAGCAGTTGCTGGCATTACAGCGGATCAATTATCTGAACTGGTACCAACCACTTATTATCTTGATGGGTTAAAAAATGACATTGCAGCTGAAATTGGTATACCTTCTCATATCCCTTTTGTCATCGGTGCCAATGATGGTGTACTTTCAAATCTTGGCGTCAACGCGATTGACCCAGGGGTTGTCGCTGTCACAATCGGTACGAGTGGTGCTATCCGTACCGTAACAGATCACCCCGTAACAGATCCAAAAGGTCGTATTTTCTGCTATGTGTTAACAGACAAGCATTGGGTTGTAGGCGGTCCTGTTAACAATGGCGGTATGACATT
>DATMJF010000565.1:0-4723 GCA_035554455.1 Rummeliibacillus sp. | reverse complement strand
AAGTTTTGCTTCATCAAGTGAACGACATTCAGCTAATACAGACGCTTCGTCACATACGATATTTGTAGCTTTGCCACCTTCAAAGCGACCAATGTTTGCAGTCGTTTCAGAGTCAATACGGCCTAAATTCATTCTAGCAACAGCTTTTGCAGCGATTGTGATAGCTGAGATTCCTTTTTCAGGTTCAACACCAGCATGAGCTGTTTTGCCTTTTAACGTAGCAAATAATTTTGTTTGGTAAGGTGCCGCAGTGACGATTTCTCCAACTTTACCGTCAGAGTCAACTGCAAAGCCATATTTTGCATAAACTTTTTTATGATCTAATTCTTTGGCACCTTCAAGACCAGATTCTTCACCTGCAGTGATAACATATTGAATATCACCGTGTTCGATATTTTCTTCTTTTAGGCGTTTTGCTAATTCCAACAAACCTGCTATTCCTGCTTTATCGTCTGCACCAAGGATTGTTGTACCATCTGAATAGATATAGCCATCTTCTTTAATGATTGGTTTAATTCCAACACCAGGAACTACAGTATCCATATGTGATGTAAAGTAAATTGGTTGAACATCAGATAATGTTCCTTTTAAAGTTGCAATTAAGTTACCTGATGCATGGCCATTACGGCTAGCAGCTTCATCTTCGAAAACTTCAAAACCTAGAGCTTCTAATTTATTTACTAATACTGGTGAGATTTTTTCTTCATGGTATGTTTCTGAATCGATTTGTACTAATTCTAAAAATTCTTCAACAATACGACTTGTCATCATCCAAGACTCCTTTTATATGTGGTAACTTTACCACCTTATTCCTAGTCAATTTTATCATAAATCCATGGAAATAACCTATATACTCAACTTTATTTCATCCACTAGGTTGGTGAAATTGATAAACAAATAAGGCTAATTCCTTAAATATTATCCGTTATGTTAATTGCAATAGACTTTTGAAAAGCGACAAAAAATTGACACGGAATAGATGATTATATCCCCATTTTCCTTGACCTGTATTGATACAGCAATGAATTCTTATTCAAACAATTAAAAAAGGGCGTTTTTACGCCCTTTGACTAACTTATTAAACCAAAAGGTGAGAAGATTGCAACTGTCCCTACTAACTCCCAACCTGTTGATCCGTCGTAGTAAATACCATCAGAAGCTGGTGGAGCATCCATTGATGTTGGACTTACACTTGTTTTCCCGTTCCATAAGCAAATATACGCTTTGCCTTTGTATATCATATATTGACCTTTTACTACCGGTGTACTAACTGCCCACGTTAATGGATTAGGTACTCTAACTCCCGCCAAGGTGCATACCCATCCAACGTATCCTCCCACTACTGGTGTAGGATTGTACACGATTTTACCAAGCTTAAACTTTCCTGTTGTAGGTATTCCTAAGTTGTCGTAAATAGTAGTTTCCAGTAAGTTCATCCTAGTATCTAATGTACTAAAGACTTTATCTATTTCTAATTCTAACTCAATAGCATCTCCTTTTTGATAACCGTCATATGCTCCCATGTCCACACCTTTATAACCTTTGCCTTTTGCTGGAGAATTAAGAGCAAGTGTAAAATCTCTTTTGCCAGTTTTTCCTGTTGCATCTTTAAATACCTTATCAAAAGCATCATTCGCCCCGGCAATTTGTGATAGTAATATATAATCGGTACCTAATGGCAAGAAATCGGATTTTATCATATCTCGAAAAAAATTATTTCGTATTGTTAATTCAGCTAAATCTGTTTCTGCTAAATCAAATACATGTATACCATAACCTGCTTGATTAGAGAAAAGTATATTATTCTCAATGATCAAATTTTTTACATCAGATGTTATAAATACACCTGTAAAAGTTACGTCAAATGATATATTGTTGTGTATATATATATTCTTCATACTATAGGGTAGACCCGAATCTCCATTATGTGCAGCTACATTATATCCTCGTAAGCAACCATATACAATATTGTTCCGAATGAGAACATCTTGAAGTGTTCCTCCTTCTTCTACCCCTGTGGAAATACCAGCACCATTTATCCCCGTAATAATATTATTAAATACTTTGATATTATATTGTTCTCTCGAATACGCATCTACGTAAATACCAATGGATTTGGAGTTATCAACATAACAATCATGTATAGATCCATTTCGAGATCCATTCTTGGCGTTAATTCCTTCCTTGTAACTATTCTTAATAGTACAATTGAATACTTCGAATCCATCTACATTTTGAATAGTAATACATTCATTTAATAGATTTTTACAAACATTCTCAATGTAGCAGTTTTCAATGATAATATTCTTTGCGTCCTCGAAATAAATACCGGAAGTCACCGCACCGATTACAGAACAATTACGAATGGTTACATTTTCGGATCCACCAATATTTTTTTCCATGCCAAATCCCATTGCGCTCGCATTCATAAGCTTAATACCCTCGAATATCCAATTGCTCTTTCCATCAATACTAATTAATCCTCCGTGATAACCACCATCCCAAACAATATTCTGCCCATCAATAATAGGAGAAGCTCCGGGATAATTAACAAGTTTAATCGGGCGATCTTTACTTCCAGATTTAGGTAGAACTACACGCTCTCGATACGTACCATCTAAAAGGTAGATAGTGTCTCCTGGCATCGCTTGGTTAATTGCATACTGTATGGTTTTAAAAGGATTAGCCTTTGTCCCTGCATTAGAATCATTGCCTGTCACACTAACAAATTTAGAACTAGCCATACTAATTAAAGAACTTAAATCACTGTCTCTCACGTTAAGGGCATTAACATTTGCGTTTATTCCTGTTGCATCAATATGATTATTTTTATCCAATTTATGTTTCCTCCCATACTCTATTTAAAATTTTCAAATATAAAAGATCCAAGAGTAGTACTTTTCAAGAATAGCATCGTACTAAAATACATTTGAATTGGGATTGTCCCTATGTCTATTTTTCTGTCAACAATTGTGTTGCATCTCGCGGAAATAAGAATATTCAGAAAATTATCGTTTCAAACAGATATGGATTCTACATTAATAGATCATCAATTTCTTTGTAAAACTTTTTTCAAATGAATCAATTTCATAACGCAAAATTCATACAAAATATACATTTAATGCTATCCAATTTTGTTCATTGCAACGCTTTCGACGGCGAGTCCTCGAAAATGCATGCGCATTTCCTTCGTGCGATGATAATTCAGTGAGGTCCATTCATAGTCCTACGGGAAAAGCTTGAGCTGAAAGCCCCGCAGGAACGTAGTGCTACTAAATCGAAGTGTGCTGCGCAATGCAGACTTCAACGAGGAGTTTGAAGCCAAGGCCCGTGGAGAGAACGGTCTGTAGCGGAACATCCAAATCTGAATATGGAAAAGTTAATGTGTTGAAATGTTCGTATTTAAAAACCGGAGATGGATTTATGAAATTTATTCAAATGCATCGTATATTAGATTTCAAAGTTCTTTATTTAACTCTAATTTTTTGTCCAATATTTATTTTATCAATGTTTTTAATATCTTTATTCAGTTCTTTTAATTTATCGATAGTCGTATTATATTTTTCTGTAATCTCGGAAAAAGTATCTCCTGATTTTACAGTATAATATTCGGTTGTTATATTAGATGCTTCTACATATTTACGATTTGTTGTTACATATCCACCTTTAACTCTAAACCTTGGTACACCGCTTTTTGTATGGTCAACACCTATGATAGTTAAATTTGTATCCTTTTTATATTGTTTTAATTTCTTTTTAAATTCCAGATCAGCATATAGATTAATATTGGTAATCGAAATTAATCTATCGTATTTTTTTGTGTAGTAATTCTTTCTATAGTCCTTAGGTTTCTTTGAATACTCAAGTTTACTAGCAATTACTTTCGATATTGCTTGGCATAAAGCTTCAAAGTTCTTTTTGTAAGCTTCTACATCTTTTTTACTTGTTACAAAACAAACTTCTAATAGGATGGCTAATTCTTTTGTTTCTTTAAGAAAATATAACTCTTTCCTTTCCTTTGCACCACGATCCATAATTCCAAGTGATTTTGCCATAGCCTGAGACATTTTTGACGATAAAACTTGTGCAGTATAATATAAACATTCTGATCCAGTTGCATTTTCCTCAGCTGAATTAAAATGAACACTTATGTCTAATGAGCGGGTTTTACTGTTATGGAAATTTACGATAGTTGTTAGATTTTGATTTTGTGTTATTGAAATATCATCATGGAACTTGAAACCTACACCGTTAAAATCAGTTGTTAAAATAGTATAAACTCGGTTAACGACTCTACGTGCTTCATCAACCTCATCCAAAATGTCAGTTGCTCCATTAACGTATTTACCATGGCCAGAACTGATTACGAATTGTTTTACCATTATTTTTTATCTCCCTTCATAATTAATAATGCCTTTTTTATTGGCTCTGGTATATTAATACCTAATTTAATACTATTTTCACCAAGTGATGTTATTTCGTTAATGATAAATAGGATCACTACTCCATCAGGGATTACTTGCGACAAATCAAATCCCTCTTTGGCTAGTACTAAATAAAGAAGATTGGCAACAACAACCCATACCCACATAACACATTTTTTTATAATCCCTTTTAAACCACGTTTACTTGATATTTCTCCCCAATTTGCTGCCATCCCTGTTAGATAATCAAATACATTTAGCATCAATAGCGTAGTTAGTAATAAGCTCCATCCTCCTAA
>DATMJF010000564.1:0-24465 GCA_035554455.1 Rummeliibacillus sp. | reverse complement strand
ATAATACTTTCATTGTATACACCCATTCCCATTAAAAAAGGCTTCTCAACCGAAGTTCTAAGAAGCCTTTTGTCAATTAAATTATTAAGAGGATTACTCCCTATATAATACATTTTAATAGATAAAAACTATTTTGCATATTCAACAGCACGAGTTTCACGAATTACGGTTACTTTAATATGTCCTGGATAATCAAGTTCATCCTCAATTTGTTTACGAATATCACGTGCTAATCGATGTGAAGCTAAATCATCAATTTGATCCGGACGTACAATTATACGAATTTCGCGACCTGCTTGAATTGCAAATGATTTTTCTACGCCTTCATATGACTCAGAAATTTCTTCCAGTTTTTCAAGACGACGAATATAATTTTCTAAAGTTTCACTACGTGCTCCTGGTCTTGCTGCAGATAATGCATCGGCAGCTGCTACTAATACTGCAATTACAGACGTTGGTTCTGTATCGCCATGATGCGATGCAATACTGTTAATTACGACAGGATGCTCATTGTATTTAGTTGCTAGTTCTACACCGATTTCAACATGACTGCCTTCTACTTCATGGTCAATTGCTTTACCGATATCATGAAGTAAGCCTGCTCGTTTTGCTAAAATAACGTCTTCTCCCAATTCAGATGCAAGTAAGCCTGCCAAATGAGCTACTTCTACAGAGTGCTTTAAGACATTTTGGCCATAGCTTGTACGATATTTCATACGACCAAGAATTTTCATTAAATCTGGATGTAAATTATGAATTCCTACCTCAAACGTTGTTTGCTCACCTGTTTCACGAATTTGCTCATCCACTTCACGACGTGATTTTTCTACCATTTCTTCAATACGAGCTGGGTGAATACGGCCATCTTGCACTAGCTTTTCTAGTGCTAGACGAGCAGTTTCACGACGAATTGGATCAAAGCCAGATAAGATCACTGCTTCTGGAGTATCGTCGATAATTAAATCGATACCCGTTAACGTTTCAAGTGTTCGGATGTTACGACCTTCACGACCAATAATACGGCCTTTCATCTCATCGTTTGGTAAGTTAACGACAGATACAGTCGTTTCTGCAACGTGGTCTGCTGCAAAGCGTTGAATGGCAAGTGATAAAATTTCTCGTGCCTTTTTGTCAGCATCCTCTTTGGTACGTGTTTCAGCTTCTTTAGTCATGACGGCAATATCAGTTGATAATTCGTTTTCTACTTGTTTTAAGATGATTGCTTTTGCTTCTTCGCGGGTTAATGCTGAAATGCGTTCAATTTCGGATTGTTGTTTAGCAACAAGTTCTTCCACTTTGCTTTCCATCTGTACGATATGCTGTTGTCTCTCAGATAGAGCCTCTTCTTTACGCTCTAATCCTGATTCTCTCTTATTCAGAGCGTCATCCTTGCGATCAAGATTTTCTTCTCTCTGCAATAACCGGTTCTCTTGTTTCATAAGCTCAGACCGGCGTTCACGGATGTCATTTTCTGCTTCAGTTCGAAGTTTGTGAGTTTCATCTTTTGCTTCAAGTAGTGCTTCTTTCTTAAGAGCTTCCGCTTCTCTTTTACCTTCTTCAATAATAAGTTCTGCAGAATTCTTTGCACCTGTCACTTTTGAATCGTTCACTTTTTTCATGACGAAATAGATAACAACGGCACCGACGATGAGTCCAAGCACAGTGGAGATGATGATTTCCATCATTCGAACACCTCCTCTTGCTGTTTTCATATTCTGTTTCAGTCGGCTTTATATTGATAATTCAATATAGTGCCAAAATTTCATTTCAATTTTAGAAATAATACAAGTTAATTGTATAGTTGATACATAGACCTGTCAAGGATTCACAGTTTTTGGATATATATAATAGACCCCTTCAAAATTCCTTGAAGGGGCCTTTCGAACGAAACTATTCTTCTTCAAATAGTGTTGGATTTTCTTCGCTTTCTTCTGGTACATCATACTCATCTGCAGCAATGCCTGAAGCAACACGAATTTTTTGAGCAATTTCATCACTAATTTCAGGGTTTTCTTTTAGGAATTGTTTTGCATTTTCACGTCCTTGACCTAGGCGTTCGTCTTCATAGGCATACCAAGAACCACTTTTTTGAACGATATCTTTTTCAACACCGATATCGATAATTTCTCCTTCTTTTGAAATCCCTTCACCGTACATGATATCAACTTCTGCTGTTTTAAACGGCGGTGCTACTTTGTTTTTCACAACTTTGATTTTCGTACGGTTACCGACCATATCATTACCTTGTTTAATCGTTTCTGCTCGGCGTACTTCTAAACGGACTGATGAATAGAATTTAAGTGCGCGTCCACCTGGTGTTGTTTCAGGATTACCGAACATAACGCCAATTTTTTCACGAATTTGGTTGATGAAGATTGCAATGGTATTAGACTTATTAATAATACCAGATAGTTTACGTAATGCCTGTGACATTAAGCGTGCTTGAAGACCTACATGTGAGTCGCCCATTTCGCCTTCGATTTCGGCTTTTGGTACTAGTGCTGCTACAGAGTCTATAACAATAATATCAATTGCGCCACTTCTTACAAGTGCTTCCGCAATTTCTAAAGCTTGTTCACCAGTATCTGGTTGAGATAGTAACAATTCGTCAATATTAACGCCAAGTTTAGAAGCATAAACAGGGTCGAGTGCATGTTCAGCATCAATAAATGCTGCTTGACCTCCATTTGCTTGTACTTCTGCGATAGCATGTAGTGCTACAGTAGTTTTACCAGAACTTTCTGGTCCATATATTTCAATGACACGACCTCTAGGGTAACCACCAACTCCAAGTGCTGTATCAAGTGCTAAAGAGCCACTTGAAGATGTAGAAACTTTGCGGTCTGCCTGTTCTCCTAATTTCATAACAGACCCTTTACCAAATTGCTTTTCAATTTGTTTAAGAGCCATATCTAATGCCGCTTTACGTTCGTCCAATCTAGTTCCTCCTTTAAAATGAGTTCTCTTTTATTTCTGTCTCTACTATACTTCTTTTCTGAGAAAAACACAAGAAAAAAGCGAACGTTTATTCGTAATTATTTTAAGTAATACTAAATACCGATAGATTAATAGAATTTGAAATCTTTATTTTAGCTGCTTTTTTTATTCAAAATTAATTTTTATGTCCTTTTAAAATTATATTTTAGAATACCCTTTTTCTGATAATAGTTGGATTAAATAGTGAAAAGCAAATTTCACTGCACGAAGACGATTTGTATTACGCATACCTGATAATCGTAAGCAATACGTATATGGTTCATCATCACCAATTGCAATGCCAATCCATACTGTACCAGCAGGCTTGTCACCATGCGCTTCTGGTCCAGCTGCACCCGTTAATCCAACGCCAATATCAGTATTAAATTTCTCCTTAACAAGACGTGCCATTGCTCCAGCACATTCAGAACTCACTACACCAAATTGTTCTAATATTTCTATTGGCATACCGAGTTGCTCTTTTTTTACTTGTTCAGTGTAAGTTACCATACCACCGAGTAAAGATTGACTAATACCTGGGTTTGATGCCAGCTCAGATTGGAAAAGACCAGCTGTTAAACTTTCTGCTACAGCAATCGTCAGCTTATTAGTAATTAGCATTTCTGCTACTTTACTAGATAATGAGTCATCGTCAATTCCATACAAATACTCACCAACACGAGCTATAATTTCTGCTTTTGTTTGATTGATCAATGTCCATGCTTTTTCATCATTTTCAGCATTTGCTGTAATACGTAATGTCACTTCACCATCTGAGGCAAGTGGTGCAATTGTTGGGTTTGATTGATGTTCTAGTAAATCTTGTACACGTACTTCAAGCTCTGCTTCTCCAATGCCATAAAACCGAAGCACATGTGACACTATCTTCGTGCCTTCATATAGACGTGATGCAAGTTTTGGTTTTGCTTCAAATTGGAACATTGGCTCAATTTCTTTTGGAGGTCCAGGAAGTAGCATATAAATACGGTTATCATAATCGAAAATCATACCAGGAGCCATACCGTGCTTATTAACTAACACATCGCAACCTTTTAATACAAGTGCTTGTTTACGATTATTTTCCGTCATGTTACGATTTTGTTTTGCAAAAAATTCTTCAATTGACTTCATTGCAAACTCATCATATACAAGCTCGGTTTGTAAATGTTTTGCAATTGTTTCTTTTGTTAAATCATCTTTTGTTGGTCCTAAACCCCCAGAAAAAATAATTAGATCTGCACGTGATTCTGCAATTTTAATTGCTTCTTCTAAACGTCCTACATTATCCCCAACAACTGTATGATAGTAAACATTTATACCAAGCTCAGATAATTGATTGGAAATAAATCGCGCATTGGTATTCGTAATTTGCCCTAATAATAATTCAGAACCTACCGCAATAATTTCAGTATTCATCAATCATATCCCCCTTATAAATTGGTAAAAAAAAAGCTCATTCATTTGAATAAATCAAATGCCACTGAGGTGGTTGCCAAACGAAAATATTGTTTTTCGTCATGCAAAATGAGCCTAAATTTACAACATTACATTATTTTGATTCTAATAAAATTTTACGGTTCAACCAGAAATAATCTATTCCAGACCAAATTGTGAAGAATAATGCGATATAAAGCATGATTGTCCCAAATGGAATACCCCACATTTCAAAGAAAATGTTGTGAAGTAATAATGAGGCAATTGCCACAATCTGTGTCCATGTTTTGATTTTCCCTAGTTGGTTCGCAGCTACAACCTCACCTTGTTCTGCACAAATTAATCGTAAGCCAGTTACAGCAAACTCACGGCTAATGATAACGATGACAACCCAAGCTGGTGCAGCTTCCATTGGTACTAATAAGATAAATGCAGATGATACAAGTAATTTATCCGCTAATGGATCTAAAAACTTCCCTAAATTTGTAACTAAATTGTATTTACGTGCATAGTGACCATCAATCCAATCTGTCACAGATGCGATAATAAAAATCAAAGCCCCAACAAAATGTTCCACTGGTAATGTAACACCCAATATGGACATATCTCCCCAGCCAAAATCTACTATCATCATAATGACGAAAATAGGAATTAGAAAAATTCGAGAGACTGTGATTCTATTAGGAATATTCATTTGTTTCACCTTTCTTAGCAAAGGAAAAAGTCATCTTTTTAAGATGACTACTTTGCTTCCTCGAATTTAATAACGATATTTTGAGTATAACGTTCTGCAGGAGTAGCTGCAAATTTAATCTTCTCATCATTTACATATACAGTACCATTTGCAGAAGCTCCAAGTCTAACACGGACACTTTTCTTGCCTGTAGCATCTACATCAATTTCATCGCCAGTAGTGTACATTTGTTGTGAATTGTATATTTTTGACTCATTGGAGATTTCAGTGCCATTTTCATCTTGAATCCCAACCCATGTACTACCTGAAACCTTGACTTTTACTTTAAAGTCTTTAGCACCTGTTAATGTATACGTAGTTGTTACACTATCATTTTCCAATGTACCTTCTGAGATTTTTTGCTTTGGTTTACTCGCTGCATCTTTAGCTGCTTGATCTTGTTTTGCTTTTGCATCAGCTGCAGATTTCCCTTGTACTTCTTTATCCTTATTACTATTTGATTGAACGTCAGTTGATTCAACCTTGACGTCTTGTTGTTTCGGTTCAGTCACAGCATCATTACTTGAATGCTGATTTAAGAACCATATAGTCGCAATAATAATGATGATAAATAAGGCAACAACTATTTTAGGCATCCAATCGGAACTTCCTTTAGTCGCCTTTTTTGCAAGATTACGACGTTGATTAGGCTGTTGGATGTTCGCCGTTGCTGTTACATTTTCTACTGTTTTATTGGAAGGGATTTCTCCTTTATAGGTTTCTAATAATTCGTTAGAATCTAAACCCACTGCTTCCGCATATTGCTTAATAAATGCACGTACATAGAATGTTCCAGGCATAACACTGTAATTGCCCTCTTCAATTGCAGAAAGATAACGTTTTTGAATCTTTGTAATTTCCTGTAAATCATCCAGACTATAACCTTTTGACATTCTCGCTTCTTTTAAACGAGCTCCTAATTCTGTCAATTGTAAACACCTTCCTGTTAAAAATTAAATCCTCCAAAACCCCCGAAACCACCCGAATCTTGTAAAAAGCTATTATGACGCTCTAGCACTTCGTATGTAATTTCTTCATCTGGATGATGTCTTAATTCGATAATATAATCAAAGTCTTCAATTGTATATTCAGAATGTTGCACGAACATATCAGGATGTTCAATCACGATTATTGTTGGTAATTGCATAATCTCCCGAACTAATTGTTGATGGCGCTCATCAGAAGAACGTCTAGTAACGATTCCATCTAAGATGAACACATTATTACTGTTAAATTCATCACCAAGCAGCCGATTGCGTAATGTTTGTTTAATCATTGTAGAGGATAGAAATAGCCATCGCTTGTTCGCACAAACACTAGCAGCGACGATTGACTCCGTTTTTCCAACACGAGGCATACCACGTATTCCTATTAATTTACGACCTTCTTTTTTAAAAATTTCAGCCATAAAATCTACAAGTATTCCTAGTTCATCACGAACAAAACGAAACGTTTTTTTCTCATCTGCTTCTCGTTGGATATAACGACCATGTCGAATGGCTAAACGATCTCGAGTAGTAGGTTGTCGAAATTTCGTGACTTTAATCATTTCCATTGTCGAAACAATATTTCTAAATCGTTCAATTTGTTCTTCTTTTTCAGCGCGTAAAAGCATACCTCTTCGCACTTGATCAACACCATTAATCGTTACTATATTGACCCTAAGCATACCTAATAATGACGCAATATCACCTAATAATCCGGGGCGATTGATTTGTATTTCATATTCAAAATACCATTCTTTCACATACAACGATCCCTTCTATTATAAGACGCTTAAAACATTTCTATGTTCCATAATAGCTGATTTTTTAACATATGAAAAGAAAAAAAGGAAGGGGTTGTCTTAAAAGTGTAAAAAAACACTTTTAAGGCACCCCCGAGTACTTATTAAGTACTACAATAGCCGATCTCCCCTGAGGTTACCTGTCGCAAAGGAGTTGTCCAAAAAGAGCTTTTGAACAACTTACTCACTACTGTAGATTCTTATTTTGCACTAGTTTAATGACGCAATTCGCTAATGCTTCTTTTTCGTTTTCTGAAGCAACGCCCCACAAATCAGAAAGTACTCTTTGTTGTTCATTCTTAGGGTCGATATTATTCGCTAAATACTCTCCGATTTGTACCGCCGCTTCTTGAATCACTTTATTGGACATTCCAGCTTGTTCAGCCTTTGAAACATTTTGGCCTAAAAAGGATGTCCAATTTTGCCAATTTTCAATGATAGGCATATAATCCCTCCCTTTCATATCAAGTATGTGTAAAGTTCAAAATTATATGTACCAACCACCATTAATCCGCAGAATTTGTCCTGTAATATAATCTGCCTTTCCAGATTGTAAAAACGCTACTAAATACGCCACTTCCTCTGGCTTTCCTGCACGTTCTAACGGAATTTCGGATACCAGTGAAGACATTTCTTCATCATTTAGATGTCCATTCATTTTCGTATCAATTAATCCAGGAGCAACCGCATTGACACGAATACCATTAAAAGAAACTTCTTGGGCATATGCTTTTACAAATGCATGAATTGCGCCTTTAACAGTAGAATAAAGTGTTTCCCCAGCTCCACCTGCTTCACCCCAAATCGATCCAATCATCGTAATATAGCTTACTTCATGCTTACGTAATTTTGAAGAGAGTACGCTAATCAACTGAATTGGTGTTTGGACATGTACTTTCCACAGTGCATTTATATCTTCACTTGTTGTATCTTCAACAAGCTTATATAGCGCTTGACCACTGGCAACAACAATTGCGTCTAATGAAAATACAGATTGGGTAATTGTCGTTATTGCAAATTCATCTGTTAAATCTGCATGTATCGTCATGAATTCTTGTTCTGGATATGCTTGATTCAATTCTTTGGTCAAACTTTGTATTATATCAGCTTGATGATTGTAGTGCATATACAAAGACCAACCATTATGTGCTAGATCACGGCAAATGGCACTTCCGATTGAACCGGAAGCGCCTAATACTAAAGCAAACTTTTTCATTACAATTCTTGACCTTCTGGTGAGTAAACTGTTTTGCCATCATCAACAGGTAAAATTTTGAAGACAGTTTGCTGAGATTCGCCTTGTAAAGATTTAAAAGCTTCTTGAACATCTGCTACAGTTAACTCTTCAATAGCAGAAACTGAGTCAAATAAATTCATATCATTAAATTTATAGCGTGTAAATTGATTTGCAATAAATTCAATTGAGTTGAGAGCTCTTAAGTTAAAGCCGATTCTACGACGTTTTACACGCTCTAATTCTTCTTCACCAAATGGCCATTTTTCTTCTGCCTTTTTTAAATGCTCTTTGATTGCTTGAATTAATTTTTCTGGTTGATAAGTATCAGAACCAATCATCGCAAAGCCAAAGCCGTGTTCTAAAGAAAAGTCATATGAGTAAGACTCATCAATTAACCCCTCTTCATACACTTTTGTATAGAATTCAGAAGATCGCCCAAATAAAATATCTAGTGTTAAGCTAATTGCCAATTCATGTTTTAACATGTCACGACCAGATAAATTGGTTTCTTTTGCTTTTAAACCTACAGAAACTTTGGATTTTATAACGTCCATACGTAAAGTACGCTCTGGAATAGCGACTTCTAATTGCTCATTTACTTCAATACGTTTAATTGGAGTTGGTTCTGCAAATTCTTTTTTCGCTTGGTTTTCGCGAATTACTTCCATCATTTTTTCTGGTTCTAAAGCTCCAATTGCAAATAAAAGCATGTTAGATGGATGATAGAACGTGTGATAACATGTGTATAAATGATCTGCTGTAATTTTGTCAATAGACTCTACAGTACCTGCAATATCAATTTTTACAGGATGTTCTTTAAACATATTTTCAATCGTACCGAAGTATAAACGCCAATCAGCTTGATCATCATACATCGTAATTTCTTGACCAATAATCCCTTTTTCTTTATTTACCGTTTTTTCAGTGAAATATGGTTCCTGTACAAAGTTAAGTAAGGTTTCTGTACTTTCATATAGATGATTTGTTGCAGAAAATAGATACGCTGTTCTGGTAAAAGAAGTGAAAGCATTTGCAGATGCGCCATACTCACTAAATTTTTGGAACACGTCTCCATCTTCTTTTTCGAACATTTTATGCTCTAAAAAGTGAGCAATTCCATCTGGTACTCTAATTGCATCTTGTTCGCCAAGTGGCACAAAAGAACGGTCGACTGATCCATATTTTGTGGTAAACGTCACGAACGTTTTAGAAAATCCCTTTTTCGGCAAAATATAGACATCTAAACCATTCTCTAGCTTTTCATAATAAAGTGTTTCATCTAATTGATCAAAACGAATTGTTTCCATTATTTCACATCCTCCATTCCACTTAAGAAATAGACGGTTTCTTTGTGCAATTGTTTAGCCATATCTACAATGTCTTGTTTTGTCACGGATTGCCATTTCGCTTGCCATGCTTCTACATTGAAATCTTCGTCCAAATCTTTATACTGATCGTAAATTTCAATTTGACCACGTGCAGAATCTAGCGCTTCTTTCAATTGGTTTTGGAGCATTGCCTTTGTTTGTGTCATTTCCAAATCCGTTATTTCACCCTTTTGCATAACAATTAATTGTTCATCAATTAATTGTAATGCTTTCTTTTCATTTTCTGCATCGATTCCCGACATTACATAAACTAAGCCATATTGTGCAGAGTAAGAACTTGAGCAATAATAAGCCATGCTTTCTTTTTCACGCACATTCATGAACAGTTTGGAATGCGGATAGCCACCAAATATGCCGTTAAAGATTTGCATTTTCGGGAAATCTGCATCTTTAAAGAAAACAGGTGTGGTAAAACCAATATGCAGTTTACCTTGCTTCATTTCTTGTGTTTCCTTAACGTAAGAATCAGTCGGCTGAATTTTAGGTAAAGCGTTCTTTTCAAATGATGATTTACGATCACCAAATGGTAATGCCTTTTTTAATTCTTCAATCATTTTTGTTTCATCAATATCTCCGACTACATAGATATCAATCGCATCTTCTGCTAGCATGCGTTGATATGTATCAGTTAAAGTTTGAGGTGTGATGGCTTCAATAGCTGGAATCGTACCATTTGCAGAAGTAGATGCTGGATGATTCGGTGCTAAAATTTTTGTTAAACGATTTTGTGCATAGCGTGATTTATCATCAAAAATCGATTGAATACGTTCTTTAACCATTTCCTTTTCGCGAGCAACAATGTTTTCTTTAAAAATACCCTTCTCAAAATTCGGGTCAAAAAGTACGGTATGCATTAATTCTAAAACTTTTTCTAATACATCACCATGTTGCAAATATTGATCATTGACTGTTTCAACGTTTAGTAAAACGGTATGTTCATTTCCTTTTTTAGATGTATCTAAATACAATACTGTACCGTATAAATCATCTAGATACATACGCATACTAGCAGTAGATGGGAATTTGGCATTACTGTGTTGCAAAACATTTGATAAAACAGTTCTTTCTGCAGCCTCCTCTACCTTTAAAGGTCTTCTTAATTTCAGCGAAAAATTCACTGTTTTAAATTGATCAGTTACTCTTGTATGAATATGAACGTCTTTTGCTACTTCTATAGTTTTAAACATTCAAACCCCTCCTATCTACTTAATATAACAAACCATTACTCCAACTATACATGTCAATTGAATAAAATTGCAACTAATGTAAAAGCAGGTTAAGGGTTAGACTTTTTGACCCGCTTTCATCCACTCGATCTCCTTTCCTTCCTAATTTCAACAATCAAAGTTGTTATTGCCATAAAATAAGGCTTTGTTTAACAATACTGTTGATATTTCATCAGTTTCGTTTTCATCGCGGACGCTTTCCCCGGGCAAACCGAAGAGCCTCCTCGTTTGCTCCTGCGATTACTCGTCGCAGAAAACATTTCCGCTTACGCTCACTTGCAGGGTCTAGTCTGGCTCGCTTTCCCGCAGGACTATGAATGAACTTCACTGAATTAACATCGCACGAAGGAAATACGAATACATTTTCGAGGAGTCGCCGCCTTTCGCTAAAGTAAGGAACATTTAAAAATCAACAATATCAAATAACAGAGCCTAAAATAAAAAGACTGAGCAAAAGCCCAGTCTTTTTTTAAAATAATTAACGTTTCCCTTTAACATATGGTGTACCAGATGCTTTTGGCGCTCTTGCTTTACCGATAAAACCAGCTAAAGCTAAGATTGTTAATACATAAGGTAAGATCAATAAAATTACTTGAGGTACGTCCTTAATCACTGGAATTGAAGCTCCAGCAATACTCAAAGATTGTGCAAAACCAAAGAATAACGCTGCACCCATAGCACCTAGTGGATGCCATTTACCAAAGATCATAGCAGCAATAGCCATGAAACCTTGCCCACTGATTGTACCTTGACTAAAGTTACCTGCTATTGCTTGTGCATAAATTGCACCACCGATACCACCAAGTGCACCAGAAATCATTACTGCGATATAACGCATTTTCGTTACATTTATACCCATTGTATCTGCAGCCATTGGATGTTCACCTACTGCACGTAAACGTAAACCAAATGGTGTTTTATAAATAACAAACCAAGCAATGAATGCGACAACTATCGCCAAAATAGATGTTCCATAAACGTCAGTAAAGAACATTTTACCTAAAATAGGAATATCCTTTAATCCTGGAATATCAAAACGTGAGAAACGTTCTGCAATTGAATCTGTTTGACCTTTGTCATACAACATTTTAACCGAGAATACAGCAACTGCTAATCCTAACATGTTAAGCGCTACCCCTGCTACCGTTTGGTCAGCACGGAATGAAACGGCTGCAACTGCTAAAATTAGTGAGAATACAATACCTACAACCATTGCAACAAGTAAACCAACCCAAGGTGTCCATCCACCAAGAGAATCTGCAAATGTTAAGTTGAAAACGATACTACTGAAGGCTCCAATAATCATTACACCTTCAAGACCGATGTTAATAACACCTGATCGTTCAGTGAATACACCGCCAATTGCAGTCATTATTAATGGTGCTGCATAGAAGATAGCAGAAGGAATAATGAAATATAACACTTCTAAAAAGCTCATGTTATTTTCCCTCCTTTTTTTTCTTACTTAAACGTTCAAGTGCTACTCGAATGATATAACCTGATGCCACGAAGAAAATAATCAATGCGATAACAATTGATACGATTTCTACAGGGATTCCAGCTTCGTTTGGCATGTTTAGGCCACCATTTTTCAATCCACCAAAGAGTATAGCTCCTAGTAATACACCCAACGGTTGGTTCGCACCTAGTAAGGCAACCGCGATACCATCAAATCCGATACCAGTAAATGCGGTCATCTTAGAAATGTTGCCGAATGTACCTAGTGCTTCCATTGCTCCACCAAGACCAGCGAAGATACCAGATATAACCATGGCAAGAACAATATTTTTACTTACATTCATTCCTGCATAATCTGATGCGTTTTGGTTTAAACCAACAGATTTTAGTTCAAAACCACGTGTTGTTTTCTCTAATAAGAACCACATCACAATTACAGCAATAATGGCAACGGCAAATCCCCAATGCAATCTTGAATAATCTGTAATAGATTCAAAGAACGGAGATCTAAGTGATGCTGAATCATGAATCTTTTCAGTCTTTTCTCCACCATTCGATAAGGCTGAAATGGATGCATTCGCTACATGAAGTGCAATATAGTTCATCATGATTGTAACAATAACCTCATGCACTTGTAATTTTGCTTTTAATAACCCTGGAATAAGTGCCCATAATCCACCTGCAACTGCTGCAGCTAATAATGCTAATGGAAGATGTATTATTTTAGGAAGGTCAAATGCATAACCTACATATGCAGCTGCTAACCAACCTACAATTAATTGTCCCTCTACACCGATGTTAAATAACCCAGTTCGGAATGCAAAGGCTACAGCTAAACCAGCAAATACATATGGTGTAATTTGGCGAATTGTTTCACCCATGTTATAACTATTACCAAATACCCCATTCCATAATGCGATATAACCATCTACTGGGCTAAATCCACTGACAAGCATCACTATTGCACCTACGATTAGGCCTAATAAGATAGAAATGATAGGAACAAGAATATTTGTCGTACGTTTAGACACTATTCGTCACCTACCTTTTTTTGATCATTGTGGAGTGATTGACCAGCCATTAATAAACCAAGTTCTTGTTCTGTTGTTCCACGAGGTGCCACTGTATCAATAATAGAACCATCATGAATTACTGCAATCGTATCAGATACATTCATTACTTCATCCAATTCAAATGAGATAAGTAATACGGCTTTCCCTTTATCACGTTGTTCAATTAAACGTTTGTGGATAAATTCGATTGCGCCTACGTCTAAACCACGTGTCGGTAATGCTGCAATAAGTAATTCTGGATCACGATCAATTTCACGACCAATAATTGCTTTTTGTTGGTTACCGCCTGATAATGCACGTGCAGGCGTCATCTCGTTCGGTGTACGCACATCAAACTCTTCAATGATTTTCTTGGCGATATTATTTACATTTTTATAATCAATAATGCCACCTTTAGAAACCGGTTTTTGGTAATACGTTTGTAAAACGATATTGTGTCCTATAGGGAAGTCTAATACAAGACCGTGTTTGTGACGGTCTTGAGGAATATGCCCTATCCCTGATTCTGTAATTTTACGAGGTTTTAACCCTGTAATATTCTTACCTTTTAAAGTGACCGTACCATGCTTCACCTTGCGAAGACCAGTTATTGCCTCGATTAGTTCAGATTGGCCATTCCCATCAATCCCAGCAATCCCAACAATTTCCCCAGCTCGAACGGTAAGATTTAAATTCTTAACTTTATCAACACCGCGATTATCGGCAATAGTTAAGTTTTCAATATTTAATACAATATCAGTTGGATGCGCTTCCGTTTTTTCAGTCTTGAAGACAACATGTCGTCCAACCATCATTTCGGCAAGTTGATCCGGATTTGTTTCAGCTGTAATAACTGTTCCAATTCCTTGACCTTTACGGATAATTGTTACACAATCTGAAACTTCCATAATTTCTTTTAATTTATGCGTAATTAAAATTATAGATTTGCCTTCTTCAATTAGGCGCTTCATAATCTGCATCAATTCTGTAATTTCTTGAGGTGTTAAAGACGCTGTAGGTTCATCGAAGATTAGAATTTCGGCACCACGATATAATGTTTTTAATATTTCAACACGTTGTTGCATACCGACTGAAATGTCTTCAATTTTAGCATTTGCGTCTACGTTTAGACCGTATTTTTCAGATAGTGCTTGTACTTTTTTCGCTGCATCGCGAATGTTGATCAAACCCATTTTAGTAGGTTCGCTACCTAAAATGATATTTTCAGTCACCGTGAAATTTTCAACTAACATAAAATGTTGGTGAACCATCCCAATTCCAAGATCATTAGCTTTGTTAGGATCTGTAATTTTGACTTCCTTGCCATGAACTCGGATTGTTCCTGCCTCTGGTTGATATAAACCAAAAAGAACGTTCATCAACGTCGATTTTCCCGCACCGTTTTCTCCTAATAGTGCATGAATCTCGCCTTTTTTTAGCTGAAGGGTGATGTTATCATTTGCTACGAAATCGCCAAATTGTTTGCGAATCCCAAGCATCTCTATCACATATTCCAATGTGTTCACTCCCTTGGACACTATAAATTTATGAGTGTAATTAATAAACTAACAAGGTTAAAAAATTAACACAAGAAAGCATTTAAAGTGGAAGAGGAATTATTTTCAGAATATTAATATCTGTAATTTTACAAAAATAGATAAGAATCAGATTGTATTCATAAAAAAAATTCTCTTAAAATCTTCAAATACCTTCATCTATTAATTTTTAATAGATAAAAATATCATAAAGACCACCAGAATATGCTGGCCTTTATGATAATAATGGTTAAATCTTATTTTCCTGGTTGTTCAGGAACTTTAATGTCACCATTTATAATTTTTTGTTTGTAGTCGTCAATTTTCTTTTGTGTTTCAGCAGTGATTGCACCACGAGAATCAGCTAAGTCAACACCATTGTCTTTTAAGCCAAAAGTGATTGTTTTACCACCAGGGAATTTACCATCTTTTGTTTGTTTAGACACGTCTTCTGCTGCAATATCAACACGTTTTAATACTGAAGTTAAAGTAACGTTCGTTTTGTCATCTACTTTACCTTCGTCATATTGGTCACGGTCAACACCGATTACCCATACGTCAGCTTTTGGATCTTTTTTCTTACGTTCTTTTGCTTCAGTGAATAATCCATTACCTGTACCGCCCGCTGCGTGGAAGATAATGTCTGATCCAGAATCATACATACGTTTAGCAATTGTTTGACCTTTTGCAGCATCGCCAAATGTACCTGCATATTGTACATCAACTTTAACTTTTGGATTTGCAGCTTTAGCACCTGCAACGAAGCCTGCTTCAAATCCGCCGATAATATCGCCTTCCATACCACCGATGAAACCAATTTTACCAGTTTTAGATTGTAATGCTGCAGCAGCGCCTGCTAAATAAGAAGCTTCGTTTGCACGGAACATAATTGAAGCAACATTATTTTGTCCTTCAACTACTGAATCGATAATAGCGATTTTAGCATCTTTTTGTTGTTTAGCTACTTCAACTACTGAATCATGTAGATTAAAACCTACAGCGTATACTAAATCAAAATTACGACGGATTAAGCTGTTAAGATTGGTATTGTAATCACTTTCAGCAGCAGATTGTAGGTAGTCATAACCACCATTACCTTTTGCCAAGCCATTATCTTTACCGAATTTTTGAATACCTTCCCAAGTTGATTGGTTGAATGACTTATCATCAATACCGCCAATGTCAGTTACCATTGCTACTGAGAATGAGTTTTTGTCGTTGCCTTTTTTTGTTTCTGTTTCATTATTAGAACCACAAGCTGCTAATAATGTACTAGATGCTAAAAGTGCAGAAAGTGCTAAACCTATATTACGTTTTTTCACTTGAAATCCCCCCAAAAAGTAAGTTAATTGTATTTTCGATAGCAGGAATGAATACTTATTTTACACACGTTTTCGTACTACATGGAAACTGAATTTATCAGCTCTGAAATAATTACGTGAATAGAGCACCACACGATCGTTATCATCATAATGGAGCTGTTTTAAAACTAAGAGCGCTGTTTCACGCCCACATTGTAATATTGGAGAAACTTGACTATGATAGCCAACTGGATCTATAAATGTAACTGCATATGCTACATGAATTTCCCCAGACTCCTCTAAGGCCGAGAAAATGGATGAATTATGTCGAAGCAAGAAGTCTGCTGATAAATATTTTGCAGGTACTTGGTCCACACAATACACGACCGGTTCACCGTCTGCTGTACGCACACGTTCAATCGTTATTAAAGGTTCATCAGCATCACATTGAAAGCGTTTTATATCTTCTTCATTCGAAAGCTGCTCGGTAGAACTTATGTAGATTGTACCAGGCTGCATTCCAGCATCCTCTATCATAGAGGAAATACTTGAGAGTTGTTCAATACCCGATGTAAATAAAGGTTTTGGATTAACAAATGTACCCACACCATGTCTTCGAACAATAATATTTTCTTCTTCCAACAGTCTTAAAGCTTCACGAAGTGTAGCACGACTGACTCCAAGTGATTTCGATAATTCAAATTCAGAAGGTAGTTTTTCATTTTCTTTGTAAACACCTTGTTCAATATCTGCTTTTAAATGCTCAATCACTTGAAGATAGAGATGACGATGATCAGACTTAATTGTCATATAAACCACCACCAAAAGAGATCAGAGATCAGACATCAGACGTAAAACATTCCTACTAATCAGACATTACTATACCATTTTTGTTTAGGTAAATAAATAACTTTCACAAAAAACTGTGTTAAAACAGATATTTTTTTATATTACTATTCTAATATAGATATTTTTTTTACATTCTCTGGTTAATATCAAAATTATCTATTAAAATTATTTTCCAATCAGGACCTCTCTTGGTTTACTCTTTTCTGCTGGACCAACAATCCCTCTTTCCTCCATCTGGTCCATAATACGTGCAGCCCTTGCGTAGCCTATTTTAAGCTTTCTTTGAAGGAATGATACGGATGCTGTATCTTGTGCAGCGACTAATTGAACAGCCTCTTCAAAAAGCTCATCTGTATCATCTAAATCTTGAATTTCTTCTTCATCAGATGGAATCATTTCTTCTTGGTACTGCGCTTTTTGCTGTGCTATAACAAAGTCTACAATCTGTTCTACTTCACTGTCTGAAACGAATGCACCTTGCACTCGAACAGGCTTCGATTCACCAGCTGGTAAGAATAACATATCCCCTCGTCCTAGTAAACGTTCAGCACCACCCATATCAAGAATTGTACGAGAATCAATGGCAGATGATACTGCAAAAGCAATTCGAGATGGTATATTGGCTTTAATAATCCCCGTTATTACATCAACACTTGGTCTTTGTGTAGCAATGATTAAGTGAATTCCAGCAGCGCGAGCCATTTGTGCGAGACGAGTAATCGAATCTTCCACATCACTAGAAGCAACCATCATTAAATCTGCTAATTCATCTACAATGACTACTATAAATGGCATTTTCGGATGCTTTTCTCCGTTTTCTTCGTTAAATTTATCGATTTGTTCATTATACCCTTCGATATTACGTGTACCAGTATGTGAAAATAGATCATAACGTCTTTCCATTTCAGAGACTACTTTTTTCAATGCTTGTGAAGCTTTGCGAGCATCTGTTACAACTGGTGCTAGTAAATGAGGAATACCATTATAAACGTTTAATTCAACCATTTTCGGGTCAATCATCATCATTTTGACTTCATGAGGCTTTGCTCTCATTAATATGCTAATGATGATACCGTTAATACAAACGGATTTACCGCTTCCGGTTGAACCAGCTACAAGTAAGTGGGGCATTTTGTTTAATTTTGCTAGTTTTGCTTCACCTGTAATATCTCTTCCTAATCCAATTAATAATTTTTCATCAGGCTTATTGTTTTCTTTAGACTCTAACACTTCACGTAAACTTACAATCGCAACTTCCTTATTTGGTACTTCAATACCTACTGCAGATTTACCTGGAATTGGAGCTTCAATTCGGATATCTTTTGCCGCAAGTGCTAATGCTAAATCATCTTGTAGTCCAACAATTTTACTGACTTTTACACCTCGATCAGGTAGTACCTCATATTCCGTAACAGCTGGTCCAAGGTGAACTTGCGTAACAGTTGCTTTGACTCCAAAAGATTGGAATGTCTGTTCCAATTTGTGCGCATTATCTTGAATTAATTCAAACTCACCACTTTGGTCAGTATGTGGGGGCAGTTTCAAATTATTCATCGTTGGTAATTGATACGCTTCATTTTCAACCACATTAGAAGTATCAATTGCTGGGTGATCTACCTCTTGATGTGGACTTCCGTCTCCTATTACAATCGTTTCTGGTTCAGGTTGTTCTAGTTGGACTCTTTGAGTAAAGGCAGAAATAATTGGTTCTCTGCGTTCTTCAATCATAGGCTCCACTTCTGTTGCTGCATGATGCTCATCATCATGAATTGGCAAATCCGGCTCTACTTTTTTTCGATTTTTGCGAGAATTCCCCTTCTTTTCGGCAACCTTTTGCTTTTTAGCTTCTTGACGTCGGCTAACAGAATTCCCGGAATCTTCTTTCATTTGTAGGATTGATTTTTTTAAGGATGGCCATTTGCTAGCCAAATACGGAATAAGCGCTTTTCCTGTAATTAAAACAATGCCAATGAGTACCATTAACCAACCGGCAATTTTAGCACCTGCAGAGTCAAATAATGCATAAAAGCATGCAAATAACACTGCACCAATCATACCTCCGCCTAATGCGTGGCTGTGATCTTTTATCCCACCACTAGTAATTAATATTCGCCATGTCTCTTTTAATACAGAATTACTTTGAATTGCATTCCCTTCAAATAGTTGTTCAAACAATGCAATATGACTAAATAATGTGAGTCCCCCTGTAATTAGCAAACTTCCTAATATTAAACGATTTTTTAAATTGGGAACCGTTCGTTTCAACATTAATAAAAGTGCACTAACGATGAATAAAAACGGAACAATTATAGCCCAGTTTCCAAATAAAAATAGTGCTATAAATTGAAACAATCTCCCTACAGGGCCAAATTCAAAAAATATAATAATTGCAAAACCAATTAAAATGAGACCAATAATTTCATACATTAATGGATGCGATGGTGTATCTTTTTTTGCTTTTGATGATGTTGACGCTTTTTTTGACTTTGCTGGTCCCTTTTTAGCTGTTGCCATGCCTCCACCTACTTTCTTTAATCATTCATGTATTGAAAGGAAAAAAGGATTTCCTACCATACCAGAGGTTAGGAAATCCTTTTTGTCCGCTTACGCATTAATATTCCATAATAATAGGGATAATCATTGGTCGGCGCTTCGTTTTTTGGAATAAATAAGAGTTTAGCGTGTCACGGATTTCTTGTTTTATACTTGTCCATTCATATGATCCTTTATTCACATATTTTTCGACAACTGCTTTTACTAGTTCAGAAGATCCACTTAGTAACTCTTCAGATTCTCTTACATAAACAAATCCACGAGATAAAATTTCTGGACCTGAGGCAATTTTTTTCTGTTGACGATTGATTGTTACGACAACGATAAAAATACCATCTTGGCTAAGTAATTTACGATCACGTAAGACAATATTGCCCACATCACCGACACCAATACCATCGATTAAAATATTACCAGCAGTTACTCGGCCACTCATACGCATTTTACCGCTTTTATATTCGACAATATCACCTTTATCAGCAATAAAAATTTGAGATTTTAATAAGCCTGTTTGTTGAGCTAATTTAGAGTGTGCGATTAGCATACGATATTCCCCTTGAATCGGGATAAAGTATTTTGGTTTCATAAGATTTAACATCAATTTTAAATCTTCTTGTGCGCCATGTCCTGAAACATGAACTTTTTTATCAGCTGATAATACTTTAGCTCCTGCTTTTGCAAGGCTATTCATCGTGTCAGCAATTTGTACCTCCATACCTGGAGATGGTGTAAATGTGATAAGTACTGTATCTGTAGATTTAATACGGATATCGCGGTGGTGTTTACGGATGATTTTTTCTAATCCTTCTAGTGGTTCACCTTGATTACCAGTAATAATTGCTACAATTTCCTCATCAGGATAGTCATTAATTTTACTAATTGGAATAATTCGTTCTGGATCTACAGACAAATAACCTAAACGCATACCAACTTCAAATACATGTTCTAAACTACGTCCAACAACTGCAATTTTGCGATCAGCAGCTGTTGCTTGATCGAATACTTGTTGAATGCGAATAAAGTTTGATGCATAAAGCGCAACTAAAATTCTTCCTTCTGCATGGTGGAACGTTTTTGCTAGTTTTTCACGAATAACATTTTCCGGGATCGTATATCCTGGGCGTTCTGCTTCAGTTGAATCAGACATTAAGATGAATACTCCTTCTTCACCTAATGTAGCCATTTTCCCAATATCCGGTTTATATTTACCTTGAGCTGACTGGTCAAATTTAAACTCACCAGTATGCACAATTGCACCTTCTGAAGTATGGAAAGCAATACCTAATGAATCTGGGATGCTATGAGTTGTATGGAAGAATGTTACATACGTTGATTGGAAATTCATACGACTCTTGCTAGTTACTTCAAAAAATTTAACAGGGTATGGAGCAGGTAAATCTTTTAAATGCTCTTTCGCCAATGCAATTGTCAATTTAGATCCATAGACAGGTGCACTAACTTTTTGTAAAAGATATGCTAATGAACCGATCGCATCTTCATGACCGTGTGTTAAGAAAATACCTTTCACACGAGATTTGTTTTCTTCTAAGTACGACATGTCAGGAATAACATAGTCTATTCCTAGCATTTCATCCTCAGGAAACATAAGTCCACTATCTACGACAAAAAGCTCTTCGTCGATTTCAACGACATACATAGCTTTTCCAATTTCACTAACGCCACCTAGCGGAATGACGCGAATAACTTCATTTTTTGTTTTTGCCACTTGATTTCCTCCTAAAATAATCCCGAACACAAACCACTTACTCCCATTATATCTATTGTTGGGAGTTTTCACAAACAAAAAAAAGAATGGGCAAGGCTGCCCATTCAAAAAGTTATTTTCTTAAATTGTTTTTGCTTCTCCAAATATTCTTCCCACACATGATCATAGGCTGATTTTTCTTCATCTGTCAGTGTTATAACTGGCAATCTGACATTTTCTGAGCCAACACCTAGTTTTGCCAATGCATATTTAACAGTTGAAGGACTTGGTGTAGCAAATAACGCTCGAATTAATGGCAATAATGCTTGATGTATAGTTGCTGCTTCTTGATGACGACCTTCTTTAAATAACGCAACCATTTTTTGCATATCATTACCCACTACATGCGCTGCAACGGAAATGACTCCTGAACCTCCAATTGCTAGTAAAGGTAATGTTAAGCCATCGTCCCCTGAATAGACTTTTAATCCATCAGGAGCTCCAGCTAAAATTTCTGCCATTTGATCTAAACTACCACTAGCCTCTTTGACAATTTGGATATTAGAAATTTTACTTAGCTCTAAAATTGTTTGAGGTTTTATATTAACGTTTGAACGTCCTGGAATATTGTACAACATTACTGGTAATGATGTAGATTTTGCAATTGTTGCAAAATGCGCATACATGCCACGCTGACTTGGTTTGTTGTAATAAGGTGCTACTAGCATAATCCCATCAACATCTGCTGCTTCAGCCTCTTTCGTAAGTTCAATCGAAGCTTGCGTATTATTGCTCCCAGTCCCTGCAATAACAGGGATTCTTTTATCAACTGTTTTCACAACAAATTGAATTAAAGCAACTTTCTCATCATGTGATAATGTTGGTGATTCACCTGTTGTACCACAAACCACGATTGCATTTGTACCATTTGCTATTAAGTGTTCAATTACTTCTGAAACCATTTCATAGTGAATTGAACCATCTTCATGGAACGATGTAATCATTGCAGTAGCAACATTACCAATATTCATTTATTATGCCTCCTTAGATTAATCCATCTTCAATCATTTTTTCTGCGATTTGAATTGAATTTAATGCGGCACCTTTTAATAAGTTATCTGCCACAACCCAAAGATGGAAAGCATTATCTTTTGTCAAATCTTTTCGAATACGACCTACAAACACTTCATCTTCACCTTCAGAATAAATTGGCATTGGATAAACCTGAGATGTTACATCATCTTGCACAATTACGCCAGGAGATTCTTGCAATACTTTTTTAATATCTTCCACAGTTACGTCTGCTTGATCTAATTCAATATAAACAGATTCAGAATGCCCAGCTACTACTGGTACACGGACACATGTTGCAGCAACGGGAAGTTCTGGAGCATGCATAATTTTCTTAGTTTCATTAATCATTTTCATTTCTTCATATGTGAAACCATTTTCAGTAAATACATCGATTTGTGGAATTACATTACGAGCAATCGGATAATGCTTTTTATCGCCTTTTACAGGTAAAACATGTGCTTCTACATTTTTTGCTTGGTCAAAATGTAAGCTTTGATCTTTTAGCTCTTCAATAGCGCTTATTCCAGACCCTGACACGGCTTGATATGTAGAGACGATTAAATTTTTCAATCCAAATGCTTGGCGAATTGGTTCAAGTGCTGCAACCATTTGTATAGTTGAACAGTTTGGATTTGCAATAATACCTTTGTGTGTTGCTAAATCTTGCGGATTTACTTCTGGTACAACTAATGGCACTTCTGGATCCATGCGGAATGCACTTGTATTGTCAATGACAACTGCTCCACGTTCTGCTGCAGCAGGTGCTAATGCTTTAGAAACGGAACCACCCGCGCTAAATAATGCAAAATCTACTCCTTCAAATGCTTCTGGAGTAGCCTCTTCTATTGTGTATGTTTGACCATTAAATGTAAGTTCCTTACCAGCAGAACGTTTTGATGCAAGTAACTTCAACTTTCCAATAGGAAATTTACGCTTTGCAAGCTGCTCCATCATTTTTGTTCCTACTGCACCTGTAGCTCCAACAACTGCTACTGTATATTCTTTAGCCATCATACATCTCTCCTCAACTCTTCATTAGATATTGGCGCTATTGTATCATAAGTCGTAAAAATTTCATATATAATTTAATTATTTAGTATATTGAATTATTAAAGGCTGTAATTGCCTCTTTTCTAAGGACGCTACAACCGTAGGTAATAACTGCGTAAAATCAGAAATCAATGAATTTGGTTTACCAATCGGATTATCTTGACCAAATGGAATGAAGAAGATATTTTTAGTATTTATCAGTTTCATGATATTTACTCCATTCAATCCAAGTGCGTCATTTGTTGAAATTCCTAATACAACAGGGCTACCATTTCGTAAAGTAGCTTTAGCAGCCATCAATACTGGAGAATCCGTTGCTGCATTTGCAAATTTGCTAATAGAGTTTCCAGTCATAGGAGCAATAACCATACAATCTAGAGGATTGGAAGGTCCAAAAGGTTCTGCTTCTAAGATGCTTTTAATGACTTCATGCCCGGCCAAGGCTTCTATTTTTTCAATCCATTCCGCACCGGTTCCGAAGCGTGTTGCAGCTGTTAATACCGAATTTGTGATAATAGGTACAACAGTTGCACCTTGTTCAGTTAAAGTTGTAATTTTAGGTATTACATCTTCGTACGTACAGTGTGACGCAGTTATGCCAAGACCAATACGTTTTCCCTCTAACACTTTATCCCTCCTTTAGTTCATTATTTTTTCGTATGATTACTTGTGCTAATAGATTTGCTGCATCCTGTGGAAAATACTTTCCAGGAAGGCCTGGTAGTAATATATAGTTTACACTTTGGGCATCTTCAACATTTAAGCATCCCGGAGCTGATGCTACATCAAAGATTTTAACGGAGTTATCAAATTGTTGATTAAACTCTTCTGTAAACCATTTATTTGGGATTGTATTGATTAAATAATATGGTTTTGTCATATTTTCAGGTAATAGCTGCGAAGCTACGTAACCATAGGCAATTGCTTCTTGGATTTGACTGTTTGACCTTGCTAAGATATGCACATTTGCTCCTAATTTGTGCAACATGTATGCAAGCATTTTTGCTACTCGACCAAATCCTGTAACATAAAAAGATTTCCCATAAACTGAGGCACTCTCGAGCTCATAAAATGCACAAAGCATTCCCTCTGATGTTAATCTTGCATT
>DATMJF010000563.1:0-2485 GCA_035554455.1 Rummeliibacillus sp. | reverse complement strand
TTTCTGATTAATACAGCTCGGGGTGCAATCCTAAATCAAGGAGATTTATACCATGCGTTAAAAGAGGGGGGAATTGGTGGAGCAGGGCTTGATGTATTTGACCCAGAACCCCCTGAAAAGGATCTTCCACTTTTAAGCTTACCAAATGTCATTGTTACGCCACATGTAGGCGGGACAACTGTTGAAAGTAACTATATCATGTCCTCTACGGTAGCTGAGAATGTATTAAGAGTTTTAACAGAAAAACGCCCTCAATATATTGCCAATCCAGAAGTGCTAGACAAAATTAAACAAGAATAGGAGAATGACGATGGATCATTATTCGATCGCTTTAATTCCTGGAGATGGGATTGGAGTAGATGTTGTCAGAGAAGGAAAGAAAGTATTAGATACGATTTGTAATATTCATGGCGGGATCTCGTTATCCTATACTGAATTTGACTGGAGCTGTGAATATTATGCGAAACATGGAAGCATGATGCCAGATGATGGTTTGGAACGATTAAAGGACTTTGATTCAATATTTCTTGGAGCTGTAGGATATCCAGGAGTACCAGATCATGTATCACTTTGGGGGCTACTGTTACCAATAAGACGGAAATTTCAGCAGTATATCAATTTGCGTCCAGTGAAACTATTAAAGGGTATTCAATCTCCATTAGTAGGTAAAACTTCCGAGGACTTAGATTTTATTGTTATTCGAGAAAATAACGAAGGTGAGTACTCGAATATTGGTGGTCGTATTTATGAAGGTACTGATATGGATATGGCTATCCAAAATAGTGTTTTTACACGAAAAGGAGTAGAGAGGGTTTTAAGATATGCCTTTGATTTAGCCCAAAAGAATGGAAAAAGAAGGCACGTTACAGCCGCTACTAAATCAAATGGTATAAATCATACAATGCCGTTCTGGGATGAATATGTTCAGAAAATTAATCAAGAATATTCGAATGTAACAAGCAATACCGTTCATATTGATGCCCTTGCAGCATTCTTTGTAAGTAAACCGGAAACGATGGATGTTGTAGTTGCATCCAATCTTTTCGGAGATATTCTGACTGATTTGGGGGCAGCTATTGTTGGGGGACTAGGTATTGCACCATCTGCTAATATTAATCCTGAAAAGAAATACCCTTCGATGTTTGAACCCGTCCATGGATCTGCTCCAGATATTGCTGGAAAGGGAATTGCTAATCCACTGGCGTCAATTTGGTGTACGAGTATGATGCTTGATCATTTAGGACATCCAGAATCAGCAAAGGCAATCATCGAGACGATGGAGGAAGTACTTCAAGAAAATGTAGTAACACCAGATCTTGGTGGTCAAGCAACAACGGAACAGGTAGGCGATACCATTTGTGAGATGTTAAAAAGAAGGCTGGGTTAGGCAAAATGAGCACAAAAAAGAGCGGCAGATAATTAGCCGCTTCTTTTCTTAGATTCTTCATAACACTGAATAGCAGTAAATAATAGCATACAATGCTCAAAACTATTTGTATTAAGTGAAGTGATTTCTCTGATTTTTTCTAACCTATAAATGATCGTGTTCCGATGAATAAAGAGATTACGGGATGCTACGCTTAAATTCAAATTACACTTACAGAATTCGATAAAAGTAGAAGATAAGACGTCATAATTGTCATGCTCAATTAAAGATGTAATACTTCGTAATAACTTTTCCTGGTATGTCGGATTCAACTCTGTTGGAAGCAGCCATAACAAAGTTTCAAGTTCTTTGTACACATAGATTCCCGCACCTTCTTCAAAACTTACTCCTAAGTTCATAGCTTTAATGGAATTATTATAGGATTCAACAATACCCTTAATTCCAGTATTTTTATCCCCCACAGATATAGAGACACTAGCAGGGTATTTCTTTTCTACAAAAATATTTAACTTTTTGAGATTTTCGTCTAAACTCGCTATTAATGATGAATATGATTGTTTATAAGGGAGCGATTTAATGACAATAAATCTTTCAAAATCTAATAATGAGATAATGTCATCTTTACATTCATGGAAAATAAGATGCAAAAATCCTATTAGTTCTTTCTGGAAATACTGAAATGCACCTAAAAATTCATTATTGACTTTTTTGGATGCTAAACTTTGTGCGAAACGGTTAATCTTTATAACCAGGCAGACTTTATTTTTCTGTAAATCAAACTCTAGAAGATTTGCATATTGGTGAATATGCTCGGTCTCGTTTGTGTCTGTTTCGTTATAATTGATTAGTTGATGAACAAACATTTCTACCATTTTTTCTTTAAGCTCCAGCATCTCATTTCGGAAAGCTTCTTGACACATCATTTCTACTTGGTTTTTGACGAGATGCACATATTTTTCAACTTCACTTGGATTCCCCACAATTCCAAGTACACCAATCACTTTATTATTAAACTTGATCGGTGCAGAAACTCCTGGAAGGATTTTTTTCTCAATCTCATTTTTACAATCTACCATTTCATTTTTCTTAATGACTTCT
>DATMJF010000562.1:0-2914 GCA_035554455.1 Rummeliibacillus sp. | reverse complement strand
ATAATACGGTTTTCAAAAAGTCTTCTGTCATAAGATTTTCTTTGCCATCTTTTGTTGTTTGGTTTGTAAACAATAGCTCGTGGAATTTCCAGAACTTTTCGTTACCAAGTTGTTGATAAACTGTTTCTGCAAAAATTGCTGCTGTTTTAGAATCAGGGGCAATAAATGCGTAATTCATAAAATAAAGCTTAGCCTTCCCTGTTTGGACGAACTGTTGATCGATAAAAGGTAAAACACTTTTATTGAATTCGCCACAATGTGGGCATTTATAGTCACCAAATTCAACGATCTCAACTGGTGCAGATTTTTCACCTAAAAATGGTTGATTCTTGTAGTCAATCGTTGATGACTTCTGACTTTTTCCATTTAACACAATCACAGCAATTATACATACGGCCAAAATGCCGATGATCCAAAATATTTTCTTAGACATATTAAAACGCTCCTTCTTCAAACTACATTGTGTAGTGTAATTGAGTAAAAAATTTACGCAAGCGCGTAAATAAAAAAGATACAGATTAAGCTAAAAATCATAAATGATTTGAATGCTATATTCACTGGAATCTTTATTTGACTATCTTTTAAAGGATTTAGCATATATTCAATTCTGTAATTTACAGATGTATCTGCAAAAGACGCATAAACAAAAGGCATTGAATCTAGCTTTCCTGCCTTTAACATTTTCAACAATGCGCTACCTATGTGCATAGATGTTGCTTGTTTTTCAATCGCTAAGTTATCCGCCAATACTTCCTGTATGATTCTATACTTTTGATTGAACCATTTTAATATCGGAATATACGACATGGACGAAGCACAAAGTGATAGCAAAAATAGTTTAAGCGGGTCATAATTTTTTTTGTGATACATTTCGTGATAAATAACCGCATCCAATTCATCATCATTCAACAGATTCATCAGTCCTGTTGAAATCATGATTTTAGGAGAAATAAACCCCATTGTAATCGCAATTGGCACAGGATAGGAAATAACCAAAATGGATTCTTTTTTAGTGTTGTATTGCTCATTTAATTCGATTGTTAGCTTGTTCTCTCTATATTGCTGAAATTTTCTTGTCATATTCATCGTGTGAATCAATTGCGATCCCAATTTCCATAACGAGAATAGTAATGTATAGATGACAAGTGTGTCGAGGGCATATTCAAGAGAAGACATGCCGATTGCTTTTAAAGCGCTATGGCATACATCGACGAGATTAAATTTCATATCCCAACCGGCAAAAAATGCAATAGCATATAAAGCCATTTGAACAAAAATAGTTCCAGAAATTAAAAGTGACACGATTAATATAGAAGTTGATTGGCGTTTTTCCATATGCTATCGATCCTTTTTTAATTCTAAAATTTTCATCTCGAGTTTTGCTACTAGCTCATCATCTACGTCTTCAAGTGCATCGAGCATATGACTTACAACCATATTGCCGAATTCATCCATCAACTCATTTGTCATTTCTTTGGACTGCGTATCCACAAACTCATTTCTGGATTGAACGGGCTTGTACATAGAGGATCTTCCTTCAGTTCTCTTTTGAAGAATTCCCTTTTCTACTAACCGATTCATCACAGTCATAACCGTGTTAAAGTTCATCGCTTTCTCTTTTTCAAGATTATGTTGGACTTCTTTGATGGTCATTTCATCATTGTTCCATAAAATGTCCATGATTTTGGCTTCAAGCGGTCCAAAAAAGCGGTTCAATCCACTTTCATGCATTTTAAATTTACGAATTCTCATGATTAAGCCACCTCACATCGTTACATTACCCATTGTAGTGTGAGATGGTTGGGTCGTCAATAATTTATTCTTTGAAATCGAGATATTTGGTGATGAGGTTGTCAAAATGGAGATGGGATTTATTCGCTAGATTGGTCAGTTTATTCGCTTTTGGGAGCAGTTTATTCGCTCATTTGCAAAATTTATTCGCCCTTTCGAAAATTTACGTCCTATTTATGTACTCTTGGATTCCTGGGATTTTCACAATTCACTAAAAATCATTTCTTATTTAATGGAGTTGAAGCTACAATGGATGTTGCCGGTGGTAAATGGAAGCCCATCATTTTATGTAATCTACGTCACCAAAAAATGTGAACGAGCGAATTAAAACGAGCAATTCCTGACATTACACAAAAAATGCTTACACAGCAGTTGAGAGAACTAGAAGTTGATGGCATTATCCTACGTAAAGTGTATAATCAAGTTCCCCCAAAAGTAGAGTACTGTTTAAGTGATTATTGCAATAGCTTAGGTGATTTGTTGGACCTTTTATGTAGCTGGGGTGAAAAGCACGTAGAAGTGTTGCAACAAAATGGTCGCTCGGTGGAACTTCGTTGTGACTAGATCAACACTTTGGCTAAGATGGTCATAAGTTTGTCCCCCTTGTTCACTCTTGCTGATGTTCTATTCGTGTGTTCGTTCAGCTGCACTCCTTATCTGACATGCTTTTTTATGAAAATATATAAATAAAAGAAAGGTCTGGAGAATCACTTTATTCCCCAGACCTTTTGTCATTTTATTTATTTTATCTTGAAATAGCTGGTCTTTTGTACTTCATCCAATTGCAATATAGACTTAAAATGCAACAAAAGCTTAACTCGATCAAACTGTATAAAAACGAATAATAGACCAACAATAGAATGAAACCAATAGTAAAATGATAAGAATTCTTAACAACATTTTTACGCACACCTCGCATTAAAAAAATGATTCTCAAACTCTACCAAATTTCAGCTAACCTTACTTTATGATTAAGCCTGTCCCACTTGAAAAATGTGAAAAGGAATCGTTCTTTTTTCTCTTAATTACGATGCTGTACGACACACTTTTAAACTACTCTAACCTGTTAGTACAGCAGAAGAATCATCCATTTACTATTTTTTCAACTTTTGTTCTTAAGAAT
>DATMJF010000561.1:0-6420 GCA_035554455.1 Rummeliibacillus sp. | reverse complement strand
GAAGTACTTTCTTCGAAAATTTGGATTGGTTGTGGTGGAATAGTTAAGTGCATTGTCTCAGCTATTGTATTTGCTTTCATTTGTGCATCTCGAAGGGCCAAAGATAAAGCCTGTTGATAATAATGTTCTTCATGGTCAATTTTAAATTGAATGCTCGAAACACGATTTGCACCACTTTTTACTGCTGTATCTATGACGGTTCCCACTTGATTCATATCCCTTACCTTTACAGTTATCGCATTGGTTACTTCATATCCTCTAAAAACTTGTTTACCCTCGATGTAATCATAATTCGGTGAAACATTATAAGATGCCGTTTGAATATCCTCTCTCGGAATTCCTAATGCTATAAGAGATTGAATAACTCGATTCATAATTGCTGCATTTTCTTGAGCTGCCAAACTTACCTCTTTTCCATTCGTAATTACTTCTACTTGAAGTTGAACGTAATTTGGCGTAGCAGCTATCTTACCATTACCTATCACTGTGATAACGCGTAATGGATTGAATAGTCGTATTGGATGAACTTTTTGATGATTCATAGGATTCCACCTTCCATTTTGTTCATACTGCTTATCCTATGCTTTTTCTGTTGAAAACTTTCATTGGAATCATTTTTATTAAATAGAAGTGGTTTATTTGTATTTTTTAAGAAAAAAAGCTCCGAAGAAAAATATCCGTTTTTCATCGCAACTAATTTTCAAATTCTTATGCTGTTTTATGATCCGCTGGAAGCCAAAATGCAACAAATGATAAAATTGGTAATACTGATATAAAAATCATCGTATCCAAAACACCATAATGATCCATCATCATACCAATAACAACTGAACCAATCGCCCCCATACCAAAGGCAAGACCTACTGTTAAACCAGCCATTGTACCAACTTTACTTGGCACCAATTCTTGAGCATAAATAACCGTTACAGAAAAGCTAAGCATGATGAAAAATCCGATACCGGCAAGGAAGACTACGACTAACCATAAAGGGATATATGGCAACATTAACGCTAAAGGCATTGGAACTAAAAATGATAGCAAGATAACATTTTTCCTACCCATTCGATCTGCCATTGGACCGCCAAAAAATGTTCCAACAGCGCCGATTGCAAGGAAAATGAAGATTAGTAATTGCCCTTTTTGAATCGTTAAATGATACTTGTCCATTAAATAAAAAATATAAAAGTTCGTCATATTGGTAACATAAAATGAGCGGATAAAAATTACCGCCATTAATAAACCAATCGCAATTCCAATTTGCTTTTTCGTTAAAGTAGGTAAATTAGAAACCAATACTTTTTTCGTTTTCGATACACTTTCTTCTTCTAATTGTTGTTTATACCATACAGAAATTCTTGATAGCAGAAGAATTCCAACAGCTGCAACAATTAAAAACCAGGCTGCTCCAATTTGACCAAATGGCACAAGAACAAACGCGCTAATCAGTGGGGCTAATGCTTGTCCAGAGTTTCCACCAACTTGATAAATAGATTGAGATAGTCCGCGTTTTGAGCCAGCTGCCATAAAACTAACTTTTGAGCCTTCTGGGTGGAAAATAGCAGAACCTAAACCTAAAAAGATGACAGACAAAAGAATCATCAAATAATTTGAAGCTACAGCAATTCCCGCTAGACCAACAAATGTGCAAGACATTCCTAAAGGCAGAGCATATGGCTTTGGATTGCGGTCACTGAAAAAACCAACGACTGGTTGTAATACAGAAGATACCATATTCAACACAAATGTTATTAGCCCCAATTGTGTAAATGTTAAACCGATTTCCTTTTCTAATACTGGAAACATCGCAGGTACTACAGCCTGCAACGTATCATTAAATAAATGACAAACACCGATTGCTACCATAACAGGATAGATAGGATTTCCTAAAGTGGACCTTGCAATTGTCGTTGACACGATAGATTTTCACTTCCTTTAAATACCAAAATTATAAGTGTTCTAATTATAACAATTATTTATACTATTTATCACATTATACGAGAATATCCTCTTTTTTCTTGTTCATACTAATTGCGATTAGAAAGAGGAGTGAATTAATAATGGAGAACTTTTTTGAAGTGAACTTCTGGGAGATGATGTTAAGAACAACCCTTTCTTTTATAGTATTGCTCTTTTTAGCACGTCTACTCGGTAAAAAACAATTAAGTCAACTAACCTATTTCCACTATATTACCGGTATCACCATTGGATCTACAGCTGCTCAAATTGCTTCAGTGGAAGAAACTCCATTTATGGATGGTATGATTTCATTAATTTGGTGGTCGATTCTAACAATTCTTGCAAGTTTAATCGCGCTAAAGTCCTCAAAACTACGTAATATTATTGATGGTAGCCCAACTGTTATTATTAAAAATGGTGAAATTTCAGTTCAAGCGATGAAAACATCCAAACTTCATATGGATGACCTTCTTATGATGCTTCGTGAACAATCCGTATTTTCTATCCAAGATGTTCACTATGCAATATTAGAAACAAATGGTCAACTTAGTATCTTAAAAAAACCTACAGAACAATCAGCTACCAAGCAAGATGTTAAAGCGGATGTTTCGATACCACCGCATATTCCTATAGAGGTAATCGCGGATGGACATATTGTGTGGAATACAATGGAGGAAATGAATTTAACAGAAGATTCGTTAATGAAAAAACTTAAGAAGAAAAATATTGAAGATGTTGGTGAAGTATTTTATGCACAGCTTCAACCAAATGGCTCTTTGTATGTATGTACTCGAGAAGAAAACAAAGCTACACAAAATGACAAAACCGAGTAAATAATTGACAACAATTTTGAAAACAATAACTTTAACATCCACCACCTATAAGTAATTCCCCAGGAAATATCGATATAAATCGCTATATTTCTCTTTTATATGATCGTATCATCAAAAAGGAGTTGTACCAATACGTGGTACAACTCCTTTTTTCGACTTATTCTATTCTGTTCATTTACTCATAAATTTGTTGTAATGCTTTTCTCATCGGTTCTCGTACATTTACTTTTTGGCGAATTGCTTTTGCTTTTTGCTCCGCTTCTTCTACCGTTTTTGCTTGTCCAAGTTCTAGTAATGTTGCCGTTGCAATCGTACCAGCTCGGCCACTTCCACTTCCACAATGGAAGAAAACCTTTTTGCCATCATTATATTCTTTCATAACTTCACTTACTGCATGCTTGATAGATGATGCAATTTCAGCTTCCTCATCTGCAATAGGCACATGAATTCGCGTATAATTTACTTCTCCTGGTTCTGCTAATCGTAAATCAATCACTACATCAATGTTTTCGTTCGCAATGGCTGCTTCAGCATCGGCTGCTCCACCAAAGAAAATCTGATTATTTACTAATTCCTGATAGTTTTTCTCCATCTTTATCCCTCTTCGCGAAGTAATTCTTTGATTTCTTCATAATGTGGCATTGCTGTAATAGCACCTGCTTTTGTTGCTGCATAAGCTCCTAAATGGTTCGCAAAGTGAACAAAGTGATAAGCTTCTTCCATTGTCTTAGGCATGCCATATAAGTGAACTTGTCGAAGAACGCCTGCCATAAATGCATCGCCTGCACCTGTTGTATCCACACAGTCAATCTTAATAGAAGGAACATGTTTAATTTCTTCATTAAACACAACATATGCACCCTGTGCACCAACAGTTATCATGATTAATGGAATATCAAATTGTTTCAGAGCTTTAATGCCATCTTCCAAATCATCTGTTTGCGTTAAGAAGAACATTTCTTCATCTGCCAATTTCAATAAATCTGCATCCTTTAAGAAAGCTGCAATGGTATCAAGGCATACTTGAGAACTTTCCCAACGAAGAGGACGAATATTTGCATCCATTGCCACAAGCGCATGGTGTTTTTTCGCTAAAGCAACCGCAGCTTTTGTTGTTTCTAAAGCGATAGGATGGAACATCGTATTAGAGCAAAGATTAAAGATAGAGGCACGTCTGAAAGCTTCTTCTTGCAAATGTTCTGTTTCTACTTGAAGATCCGGTGTATCATCAATATAATTCGTAAAAATACGTTCATTTTCTTCTGTTAAATGAACATGAACTCCACTTACTCGCTTTTCAGGAATGATTTTTGCATAATTCATGATGACGCCTTCGTGGTCTAGTTCATGACGAACAAACTCAGACGTTTCATCATTTCCTGTTACGGTAATCAATGCAGCAGGAGCACCTATTCGGCTGATGCCTGCAGCCACATTGACAGTTGCTCCACCCAAAAACTTAGTAAACGACGTATTCGTAGTATCATTAGCTATAAAATCAACGAATGCATCCCCATAGACGAGAACGAATTCTTTTTTGGACTCTAACATTTACAAACTCCTTCACACATATCTTCCTTCTATCGTACCATGAAGTCTGACAACACAAAAGTAGCTTACGAAATAATTTAGGTAATAAATCATAAGATGCGAAAAAATACACTCCTATTTGGATAAATTCTGCAAATTATGTCTAGTCTAAGCAAATATTTACGTCCTCTGTTATACTATCTTCTGAAGGAGATTGATATAAAATGGATATTACTGTAAGACCCGCACAATTAGCAGACGCACCATTTGTTGCCCCTTTAATCGTAGATGCTATTGATGAAATTGCAAATCGGATTACAGGTGAAGATGAACCTCAAGCTATTCTAAATGAATTGGAAGTGCTATTTAAACGCACTGATAACAGACATTCTTATAAGAACACATATATCGCTGAAATCACTGGTGAAATCGCTGGCATTATGGTTGTATACGGTGGAGACAAAGCACCTACATTAGATGGCAACCTCGAAAATTGGTTAGCTGCTAAAGGCTCAGAAATTCAAACTATTGAAGTCGAAGCACGTCCAGACGAATTCTATATCGACACAATCTGCACGGCCCCACATTTCCGAGGTCATGGTGTTGGCACAACATTATTAAAATATGCTGATGTCATAGCTAAAGAAAAAGGCTACTACAAAGTATCCTTAAGCGTGGAAAAGCAAAAAGAACGAGCTCGTCACTTATACGAAAAAATGAGCTTCACTTACGCAGAACCATGGATGATTATTGGTGAAGAATTTGATCATATGGTGAAGGAAGTTTAATCCTTTCTAACTAAAGACACTAGATTTTAACAAAAGACAGGCAAATTACTTGTCTCTTGTTCTCCATATAAAAATAATCAAATTAAAAAGGATGACTCTAGCTGAATCTAGAAGTCATCCCATAGCGGTTTAAACATTAATTCTTTTATTAAACTGCTCTATTTTTTTAGAGCAGTTTAACTTTTCTACATAACTATTTCTTAATAGGACGGTGTAATCTTTAAAAACTGGCCATTTTTCACCTTTACATACTCGGTTCCATTAATTTCGCCATTATATACGATTGCTTCGAGATTTAAAATCGAAGAGTCATTGATTACCTCATAGTAGCTACCAAATGAAATTTTATGAGTACCTGCCTTTAAATCCGTACCTATTTTATACATACCTGGCTTTTTAACAGATGAGGAAAGTGTATGTTTTACTTTTGAAGAAGGGATAAAGTAAGCTCCTGTACCATAGTCAACTAGCTTAAAATATTGTCCTTTTGATAAACGAACATATGCTTGATTGTACGCAAAATCATTTGTAAGAATCGCTTCGAAATTTGATGGTTCTTTTGAGATTTCATAGTATACATCCTTACCGAAAATCATGTACTCTCCAGCAGCAATATCTTTACCAACTTTATATGTACCTGCATATTTGGCATATGGTATAAGCGTTTTCGCAGATTTTACTGTTGAATATTTACTATAGTATGTTTTCTTCCCTGCCTTTTTTATGGCACGAACTTTATAATAGTACTTTGTAGAAGATTTTAGTTTGCTATTGGTATACGAAGTATTTTTCGTTGTAACTATATGTTTATAATTACCACTTTTTGAATTAGCACGATAGATCTGATAAGAAGTTGCTCCCTTTACCTTTTTATAAGAGATGCTAATCTTAGTTGTACTTGTAGCCTTCACTGTAATCAAAGGTTTAGAAGGAGCACTTACAGCTGATGCTACAAACTGATTACTTAAAACTAAGAAAATTGGACAAGCTAATGTAAGAAATGTTACGATAATTTTTTTCATCTTTACCTACCTTTATTAATAATATGTTTAATATTAATACAAAAGATAGAAAATTACCATATTTTATTCATACCGAATCCCCTGCGACATTTCCTCTAGCACTTGTTCATTTAATATACGAATAGCTCGTCGACTTTTTTCGATAACCCCTCGCTCACATAAATCGCGAATCACTCGATTTAAATGTCGATGTGTCGTACCAAGCAAATCAGCAATTTCCCCTATATTCGTCGTTTGTAGCTCTAGACCAAACTCATTATCTGGCGTTGTTGTTGACAATAAATAGCTTGC
>DATMJF010000560.1:0-13421 GCA_035554455.1 Rummeliibacillus sp. | reverse complement strand
AATACAACCAGGAGTTCAATAACAAAACGGGGTGAAGAAAAAATGATCATTCGTTCAATCGAAACGTTTCAAGTAGCAGTACCTTTGAAGAAAGCCTTTAAAACAGCATTACGCACGGTTACTGTCGCAGAAGCAATCTATGTTCGTATTCAATTAGATGATGGTAGAGAAGGGTATGGGGAAGCGCCACCAACACATGTTATTACAGGGGAATCTTTAGCAAGTATTCAATTTGCAATTGAAGAGGTGTTCAAACCTTTACTGATAGGAAAAGACCTACGCTATCATGAGCAACTTTTCCAAGCACTTCATCGTTCGATGGTCCATAATACAAGCGCGAAGGCAGCTGTTGATATGGCGTTATATGATTTATTGGCACAAGAGGCTGGTTTACCTCTTTATCAATATTTGGGCGGTGCAAGATCCGAACTCATGACAGACTATACAGTTAGTGTAAATGAGCCAACTGAAATGGCTGAGGATGCAATACGTTATGCACATGATGGCTTTCATATTTTAAAGGTGAAAGTTGGTATTGGCGAAATTGAAGACGATATTAAGCGAATTAAAGCGATTCGTAAAGCTGTTGGATTTGATATAAAACTTCGCTTAGATGCAAATCAAGGATGGACAGCAAAAGAAGCGGTTAGAGCAATCGGGCAAATGGAAGACGAACAACTGAATATTGAATTTATTGAACAGCCTGTATTAGCCCATGACATCGAGGGATTAAAGTATGTAACAGACCATACGTTCACACGAATTATGGCTGATGAAAGCGTGTTTTCTATTTATGATGCAAAACGAGTTATTGAAATGAGAGCAGCTGATTTGATTAATATTAAATTGATGAAAGCTGGTGGAATATATCAAGCATTGAAAATTGCTTCTTTAGCTGCAAGTCATGATATGAAATGTATGACGGGTAGCATGATAGAAACGAAGCTTGGAGTTGGAGCAGCGGCTCATTTTGCAGCAAGTCAATCGAATATCATTCATTATGATTTTGATGCACCATTGATGTTAAAAGAGGATTTGCTTGAGGGGGGCATTCAATATGAGGGCTCTAAGATAACTTTTGTTCCCTCACCAGGATTAGGAATTGTGCGGATTAACAAAGGGGGAATTTAATATGACAGCTTCAAATAACCTTTGGCGTTGTGCAGTGCCAGTAGCAACTGTATGGACTTCTGCCTCATCTTCTCGAGATATCGATGCACCAGGTATTGGAAATCCCGTGCATCTCGTAAAATGGCTGGAGGCATTACCATATCAGGAACGATTAGATTTATGTAATGCAAATCGTGTTCAAACACAGCTTCTTTATGGGGAAGAAGTAATTGTCGATGAAATTGTTGATGAATGGGCTAAAATCGTGGCGATTCATCAACCATCAGAAAAAGATCACAGAGGTTATCCTGGATGGGTTCCTATAACACAATTAATTGAGAGTAATGGTTCAGAATTAAAAAAATATGCCATCATTACAGCTGATAAAGTTCAATTATGGACAGAGGATGAAATACCATTACTGGTACTACCTTTTAATACAATACTTCCATTATTAGACGAGAGTTTAAAGTACTATCATGTTGATACACCAAATGGTAAAGCATATTTAAGTAAAAATGGAGTAGAAATCACATCTAGTAGAGCAACTGGAAATCCTACGACCATGGAGCAAGCTGTTATTAAAGGCACAGCATTCCTTGATTTACCTTACTTCTGGGGTGGCATGTCATCATATGGTTATGACTGTTCAGGATTTACATATAACATGGCGAAGGCTTCCGGTATTATCATTCCACGAGACGCAGGAGAACAAAAAAAAGCTGGCCAACCAATTGACAAAGAAAATCAGGATGAATGGCAAGTTGGTGATTTACTATTTTTTGCAGATGACTTTGGGAGAGGACCGGTACGACATGTTGGGTTTTACTTAGGAGAAGGGAAGATGATTCATTCTCCACAAACAGGAAAAACAGTAGAAATCATTTCATTGGCAGATACAAAATTCGAAGTAGAACTTTGTGGAGTAAGTCGATATCAAGCAAAACTGGGGTGAAGACATCATGACGAAGGAAGTTTTATTATCAGTAGAAAATTTAAAAAAACATTTCGATCTAGGCAATGGCAGTACACTAAAGGCTGTTAATGGCATCAGTTTTGATATCTTAAAAGGGGAGACATTTGGACTTGTTGGCGAATCAGGATGTGGGAAATCAACAGCAGGTCGTACTATTTTAGGTCTCTATAATCGTACTGAAGGTAAAGTTCAATTTGAAGGCAAAGATGTTCATGAACAATCTGGCAAAGAACGGGATCAAATGTTGAGAAATATGCAAATGATTTTCCAAGATCCATATGCTTCTCTAAACCCAAGATCAACTGTTTTTGAAATTATCGCAGAACCGATGGAAGTCCATGGATTGTACAGAGATAAAAGTAAATTACGTGATCGTATTTACGAACTATTGGAGGATGTAGGTTTAAATAGAGAGCATGCCAATCGTTATCCTCATGAGTTTTCAGGTGGGCAACGTCAACGAATTGGAATTGCTAGAGCTCTTGCGTTAGATCCTGAATTTATCATTGCTGATGAACCAATTTCAGCATTGGATGTTTCGGTGCAAGCATCTGTTGTTAAACTATTGCAACGTTTACAAAAGGAAAAAGAGTTGACTTATTTATTTATCGCTCATGATTTATCAATGGTCAAATATATTTCAAGTCGTATTGGGGTTATGTATTTGGGACAGATGGTAGAGTTGACGACATCAGAGCAACTTTATCATGAGCCGCTCCATCCATATACGCAAGCATTATTATCGGCAATTCCTATTCCTGACCCGGATATAGAAGAACAAAGAGAGCGGATTATTTTAAAAGGGGAGTTACCAAGCCCTATAAATCCACCATCAGGTTGCGTATTCCATACTCGTTGTCCGATGGCACAAGAAGTATGCAAACATATTGAACCAAGATGGCTCGAAAAGGAACAAGGACATTTTGTTGCATGTCATCTATATGATGATAATGTGATGAAAGCAGAGAAAGAAGCTTCTACGACAGCAGTGTAAAATAGTAAAAGCACTCTATCCTGTAGGATAGAGTGCTTTTCATTTTCTTATTAATGATCATACATTTTTCAAAAGTGACAGATCAATCAGCTATATTTCCACTTGTGCTTGTTCATTTGTTAGTAATGCTGTTGTATAGTCACCACCATGGATTTGAGAAAACATCTTACCGGCAGCATTCAATAGCTCTGTGCATTCCTCTTGAGATACTGATGGACGAAGATAGAATAATTGAATCGCATCTGTTGTGTTTTCTGTAACAGAGGTACGTTTTGAATCGACAAATGGACTACCAAATGGCCCTTTGGCATCTCTTGAGTAGGCGATATTCTTCAACGAATTATAACGGCCATTTAGACCTTCGTAGCCAGTTTCTTCATCCCCAAGTGCGATTGTAATATCACCATCTAGTAAATTGACATCGTAAATACCAATTGGAATTTCGTATTGAAGTGAAAAGAAATTATTCAGATCAACAGCCGAATGGAAAGGTGTTAAATAATTTTGCTTTGCGATACGTCTCATTAAGCTTTCTGCAGAATGGCGATAACGATTTTGGTCAGCGCCTAATGCTTTCCATGTACTACGCCATTCTTTAATGCCAGGTCTTTCGGTAACTGGTTGTTCTTGTAATTCCAAATATAGGTTTTCTTGATACAACTGTGTTCGACCTTTAATCATTTGAGGAGATTCTGCTACGACAATTTTGGTATAATGGATAATGCCGATTTTAAATGTTGGCACTTTATTTGTTATGGATGAGTTCAATGTAATTTTAGTCACTATACATCACCTAATCATATATTTTTTTCCAGTTTATCATAGAGAGGGAGTGAAACCAAATGAACATCATCGAACTAAAGCAGCAAGTAACGGCCTATGCCAAAAGCATTGGTATCGATAAAGTTGGTTTTACTTCTGCATTACCATTTAGCGAACTAAAAAATCGTTTACGCCGCCAACAAGAGTTAGGTTATCAATCTGGCTTTGAAGAATCAGATATTACAAAACGTACAGAGCCGCAGTTGTTGTTAGAAGAAGCGGCAAGTATCATTGCAATCGCCATTGCTTATCCATCTAAAATGAAAAATACTCCTCAAGGAAAAAAAGGTGCAAGAAGAGGGATTTTCTGTCGTGCATCATGGGGGACCGATTATCATACAGTTTTACGTGAAAAACTCACTTTACTAGAAGCTTTTCTGCAGGAAAAGGTACCTGGTTGTCGTCTACGTTCAATGGTTGATACGGGTGAATTATCAGACCGAGCTGTTGCTGAACGTGCAGGAATTGGGTGGAGTGCAAAAAACTGCGCCATCATTACACCTGAATTTGGATCTTATGTCTATTTGGGAGAGATAATTACCGATTTGCCGTTTGAATCAGATGAGCCGATGGAAGATCAATGCGGAGATTGTCGCCTTTGTTTAGATGTCTGTCCAACTGGTGCGCTTGTACAAGGCGGGCAACTTAATTCACAGAAATGCGTCGCTTATTTGACGCAGACGAAGGGCTTTTTACCAGATGAATACCGTGCTAAAATAGGAAACCGTATATATGGCTGTGATACTTGCCAAACCGTTTGTCCAAAGAATAAAGGGAAACTTAATTGGATCCATGATGCGCTTCAACCAGAGCCTGAAATCGCAAAGCCGTTATTAGAACCTCTACTGACAATTACTAATCGCCAATTTAAAGAAACCTATGGCCATATTTCAGGCTCATGGAGAGGGAAAAAGCCAATTCAACGTAATGCGATTATTGCTCTAGCACATTTTAAAGAAACGTCAGCACTACCTTCTTTAATAGAAGTTTTCCAAAAAGATGAGCGTCCAGTTATCCGAGGTACTGCTGCATGGGCAATTGGTAAAATCGGTGGAGAAGGTGCAAAAGAAGTATTACAAGAAGGTTTACTTCATGAAGAAGATGAAGAAGTTCAAGTGGAAATTCAAAAGGGTTTAACATTATTAGAAGAAAAATAAAGGAAGTGTCTCGAAGTGTCTTTACACATCGTATTATATCAACCAGAAATTCCAGCAAATACAGGAAATATTGCAAGAACTTGTGCAGGAACGAATACAAATCTACATCTAATTCGTCCATTAGGATTTTCAACAGATGATAAAATGTTAAAAAGAGCAGGTCTAGATTACTGGAATAGCGTCAATATCACATATTATGACTCAGTAGAAGAATTTTACGAAAAGAATGTTGACGGTTCAATCTACTATATTGAAACTTTTGGTACGAAACCTTATTCTGACTTTGACTTTAGTAATCCTGAAGAAGAAATTTACTTTATGTTTGGGAAAGAAACAACAGGTATTCCGAAAGAATTAATCCAAGATCATCAAGATAAATGCTTAAGAATTCCACAAAGTGAAAATGTGCGTTCATTAAATTTATCAAATACAGCAGCAATTGTTATTTTCGAAGCCTTACGTCAACAAGGTTTTAAAGGAATGCACTAATTAACTTAAATATAGGCTATGTTAATGGCTACTGTTGATGATTTATCCAAAATGCATCACAAAATATCAACAATTATTTAACAGCTCCTATATATATAAAAAGAGGGCAACCATTATAGGTTGTCCTCTTTTTATATGAAAAAAATTATTTGTTAGAAGCACCTTGTTTGTCTTCATAACCAGCAGTAAACATTGCAACTAAGAATGACAAAATCACACCAAGAATTAAAATTAATTTCATGGAAGTACCCTCCTAATGATAATGAAAAAGTTCTCTTCAAGTATAGCCCAATTCATAGGAAAATGATACGTCAATTGTATTTTAAATATGGCGGAAATCGCTCATTGTTCGTACATGTCGTATGATGCATAACTCTTATGGTAACAGGGAATAGATAATGACAGACTAGTGATAAAGGAGATTGATGACAATGAGTAAAGATAAGAAACAAATTGAAAATGGATCGATGGCAACTTCATTTGAAGACGTTCAAGCACTAGGAAAGCAGATGGAAAAAAGACGTGAGGAAGCTGAATTAGAAAGAGTTGGGCGTGAACAAGACCCCGAACAATTTGATGATAAATAGAAAAGAGTTGTCCAAAAACTGCTTTTGGACAACTCTTTTCAGTATTAGTGTTGTAAGAAAATTAGTTGAATCGCAAATAATATTGCGAAGATATATAACAATGGATGAACTTTCTTTGCTTCACCTTTTACGATTTTCAAAATTGGGTAGGCAATAAATCCAAAGGCAATCCCAGTTGAAATACTTGATGTTAAAGGCATGATTAAGATGATTAGGAAAGCAGGAAAAGCTTCATCGAACTGATGCCAGTCAATGTCTTTTACTGAAGAGATCATTAATGTACCGACAATCACAAGCGTTGGTGATGTAATTGCAGCTACACCAGAAACAGATCCTACCAAAGGTCCAAAGAAGGAAGCAATGATAAATAGGATAGCAACCGTTAAAGTGGTTAAACCAGTACGCCCTCCTGCAGCAACACCTGCAGAAGATTCAACAAATGCTGATGTTGGGCTTGTACCAAACATCGCTCCGATTGTTGTGCCAAGTGAATCAGCTAATAGAGCTTTACGTGCACGTGGTAATTCATTTCCTTTCATCAAACCAGCTTGCTTCATAATCCCAACAAGTGTACCAGTTGTATCAAACAAAGTGACTAAGATGAATGAAAAAACAACTCCGTATAAGCCGTAATGAATGACATCACCAAAAGCATCAAGTGGATTCCAGATCAAAATATCATTTGGTAAATGAGGCTTAGCTACGACTTTATCAATTTTTAGTTGACCAGTAAATGCGGCGACAATTCCTGTAACAACCATACCGATAAATAAAGCACCTCTAACATTACGGACCATCAAAATAACCGTAATGATTAAACCAAATAATGTTAACATAACGCCTGGAGAGGTTAAATCTCCTAAAGCTACTAAATTACTTTTATTTGCAACAATTACGCTGCCCATTCGTAAACCTAAAAAAGCAATAAATAAACCGATACCGGCAGTAATCGCACGTTTTAAGTTTTCGGGAATAGCAGTAATAAGCTTTGCACGAAGCGGAGTTACCGATAAGATAATGAAAATAATACCTGCAACAAATACAGAAGAAAAGGCAGTCATGTAATCGATCTTACCTTCAGAATTTAAAACAACAGAGGTGAAATATGCGTTTAAGCCCATACCTGGTGCAATCGCAATCGGATAGTTTGCACATAATGCCATCCATAAAGTACCGACAACAGCTGAAATAATGGTTGCCATAAATACTTGATCTACTGGAACACCAGCATCATGTAAGATTGCAGGGTTCACGACAATAATATATACCATAGTAAGAAACGTTGTAATACCAGCAATAATTTCAGTTTTAACGTTTGTACCATTTTCTTTCAGATGAAACAATGAAATACCTTCTTTCTAAAATCCGAACATTTAAAACAACATTTAATATAATATTCGCTTTTGTATAAGATTGCAACCCTCTGGGAAAAGTCGTTATTCTCGAAATACTTTGACAATGTTTGTATAATAAGATTACCCAAAAGGAGGTAGCAACATGTACTCAATTACATCAACAAAAAAATTACATAATGGTATTGAAATGCCTCGATTTGGATTAGGCGTATACAAAATGGATGATCCAGAGGAAGCATTTAATTCAATTAAAAAAGCACTAGACACTGGTTATATTGCAGTTGATACAGCAGCTTTCTATAAAAATGAACAACAAGTTGGAGAAGCGCTTCGTGCATCGAATAAGAAAAGAGAAGATGTATTCATCACTTCAAAAGTTTGGAATACCGACCAAGGCTATGATGAAACATTAAGAGCGTTTGAGAAAACGTTGACTGCACTGAATACAGATTATTTGGATTTATATTTAACACATTGGCCTGTTCCAGAGAAATTTACAGAGACTTATCGTGCGATTGAACGACTTTATGATGAAAAATTAATCCAAGCAACAGGCGTTTCAAATCATGAAATACATCATCTTGAGAAATTATTCGCTTCAGCTAACATCAAACCAATGGTCAATCAAGTAGAATTGCATCCGTATCTTTCGCAAGCAGAATTGCGCAATTTCTGTAAAACAAATAATATCGTCATCACTGCATGGTCACCACTAGGTCGTGGTCACGTGCTACGAGATGAAACAATTGCAGAAATCGGCTCCAAATACGGTAAATCTATTGCACAAACAATTATTCGTTGGCATCTACAAAGTGATCATATTGTTATTCCAAAATCAGTAACACCAAGCCGTATTGAAGAAAACGCAAACGTATTTGACTTTGAACTAACTGCCGAAGAAATGTCAACAATTGATGCCCTTAATCGCAATGAACGCTTCGGCTCACATCCAGATTATTTTAAGTATTAATAGGAAACTTTTCATGGAATTTTCAAGATAAATTAAAGATGACTTTTTGTTCAAATTGGAACGAGAAGTCGTCTTTTTAATATTTGTTATATGGATATTTTTAGTAGTGATACTAGATGTTTCGTTGTAAGATAAAGGTAGTAAGTGAATGAACAGGAGGAACGAACAATGGATTTAATAGTAGATCGTGTACAGCATACGAGACGTGCACTACGTGAACATATGCTAAAAACGATATTCGATGAATTTGATGTGGAATGTATGGGATTAGATGATGACAAACGTAAAGTGAAATATGGGGAAATGATGGAAAGCCCATTCCGTTTCTTCCGAGGCAGTGCCTATTTGTTTTATTATGATATAACTAAAATTCCATTCCCATATCATACACCAATAGATAAGCCAGCTTGGATTCAAGGGGATTTACATATGGATAACTTTGGTTGTTTTCAAAATGAAGCAGGCGAAATTGTTTATGATGTGAATGATTTTGATGAAGGCTATGTCGGCTCTTATTTGTATGATGTATTTCGAATGGCAGTCAGTATCGCTTTATATACAGATGCGGAAGGGCTAAGTGAGGATGAACAAAAAGCACGTATTGCCCACTATTTACATAGTTATTACAAACAATTGCAGCGCTTTAAACAGAATATAGATAATCCATTGACATTAACGTTTACGCAAGATAATACGAAGGGACCAGTGAAAAAAGTATTGAAGAAGCTGGAGAAAAGACAGCGTGATCACTTATTAGCAGATATTACGTATATCAATGCAGAAGATAAACGTGTTTTCAATTGGAATGAAGAAATCAAACCTGTCACAAAAGAGGAATTGGATAAAATTAAAGCTGTTATGAAGCAATATTTCCAGACAATAGATGCGGAGAACAAGCAGGATCCTTCATATTATCAAGTAAAAGACGTTGCACGCAAATTCGGAACAGGCACCGCTTCAATTGGTCTAAGTCGTTTTTATATTCTTATTGAAGGTGGGCAAGAAGCGGGTGGTACTGATGATTTAGTATTAGAAATGAAAGAAGTGCGTACTTCCATCCCTGCTTATTTCTTACCATATAGTGATGTATTCTGGAAAAAACATGCACATCAAGGTGAGCGTGTAGTTGCAACTCAAAAAGCTATGCATCAATTAGAAGATCCTTATCTAGGGTATGTAACTATAGATGATAAACATTTTTACATTCGTGAACGCTCACCTTATAAAAAGAAAGTGAAAGCAGATAAGCTTGTTACATTAAAAGACTATGACCAAACACTAAAAACGATGGGGCGCGTTACTGCAAAAATTCATGCGCGAGCTGATGCGGACATTGAATCTGTACTATTAACACATCATAGTGAAGTTGAAATCATAAAAGCCATTGGAAATATCGATCAATTTGTTCGTCATATTACATATGCTGCTGTGAATTATAAAGAGCAAGTGAAATATGATTACACATTGTTCTGTCAATGGGTGCAAGAGAAGTATTAAAAAGCTATTACCTTCGTCTTAATAAAATCTAAAAACTAAGGGCTATCTTAAAAGTAATTGTCTACACTTTTAAGATAGCCTCTTTTTGCGTTATATCTAGTTAGTAAAATAAAAAAGTACATCGCCTTTTAAAAAGCAATGTACTTATTATAAAGAAGAGACATTTAAGACTAAATTTATTTACCCTTCAGAATGGTTGCCTCAAAGAACTTTTTAAATGTATCTTCGGTCTGCTCACCAACTACACGTAATTGTTCTTTTCCATCTTTGTAGTATACAAGTGTTGGTGTACCTTCGATGCTATATTGATCCCATCCTTGTTCAAATTCAAGTAAGTTGAACTGATCAATATGTACACCCATATCTTTTGCAAGAGGCATTAAGATTGGTGTTATTTTTTTACAGTGAACACAATCTGATTTAAAGAAGTATACCATTGTAGGTTTACCACTTGCGATTTTCTTTTCTAATTCATCAGGTAAAATTATATTTTGATAGTTTTTATCCTTTAAGATATCAATTGTTGCTGGATTTAAATTGTCTTTGCCGTAAGGGTTATTTGCTAGCTTGTCTTCATTAGACTTACTGGTTATAAAGTATAAGGCTACAAAAGCTGCAATAATAATAAACCCAATGATTAATAATATTGTAAGCTTATTATCCTTTTTTTGTGCAGTGGATTTGTTTGAGTTTGCCAATTATTTGTCCTCCTTAAGTGCTTTTAACATATAAAAGCTTGTACCTGCTATTAAAATAAATGCTACAAGAGAAAGGAATGGTATGGTGATAAAACCAAACCAGTTAATATAATCCGATGTACAAGGTACACGTCCACATGAAATCGCCGATTCTTGTAAAGCTGGTATTTTTTGAATGCCATAATGGTACAATGCTATGCATGCACCTAAACAAGAGAAGATGACGCTTGTGACTGCAATACGTGCATTCTTTTGAACATATGCCACTCCTAAAATGATGACAAGTGGATACATCAAGATCCGTTGATACCAACATAACTTACAAGGTTCAAAATGTTGAACTTCTGAGAAAAATAGAGAACCCATCATAGCGATTAGTGATACAACCCACATAAATAGTAGGCTATTCTCCAGTTTTTTTGACATTAGAAATCTCCTAATTATAGTGTATTTCTCATCCGATTATAGAGGTTATACAAATAGTTGTAAAACATTTTACTCGAAAGTGGATTTTATTCCCATTCTATCACAGCTTGTTTCAAAGCAAAAGTGTTATTCCTCCTCGGTCAAATTACTGAGATGTAAATCATGGGAAGCGATGGAGGGCAGTGGTATGATAGAAGGAACAATAGAAATAATGGGCATCCGAGAATGGAGGCTTTTGATGCAACCTACAGATCACTCAAATATTAGTTTATTAAAAGAAATTGCAGAATTATTAAATGAAGAAACTGAAATGCAACCAATGCTACAAGGAGCACTTCGCAAGTTTTTGGAAGGTACCACTTTTGAAACTGGCTGGATTTTTTTTGTAAATGGCAGAGGGCGACATGAAATGATTGCACATGAAAATTTACCACGCGCGTTAGAACATAATAATTGCCAGTTTTTGAGTAAAGGTGGTTGTTGGTGCATATCCAAATATCGTAATCAGGAATTATTAAAGGCATCTAACATAATCGAATGCCAACGGATTGAAAATGCAACTACAGCTTGTATTGGTGATTGTGCAGGGATTACGCATCATGCAACTGTACCTTTGCAATCTGGACAAGAACGTTTTGGTTTGCTCAATGTTGCCTCGCCTAATACAGTACGTTTTACAGATGATGAGCTTGCTTTACTCGAATCGGTTGCTTTCCAAATGGGATCAGCGATTAAACGAATTCTGTTAACAAAACAGGAGCAGGAAATGGCACTTGTTCAAGAACGAAATCGGCTTGCAAGAGATTTACATGATTCAGTTAATCAGTTATTATTCTCTGTTACATTAACATCTCGAGCTGGAATTGAAATGTCAGAGCAACCTGACATTAAAGAAACATTTAAAGAAATTCAAAATCTAACACAGGAAGCATTAACCGAAATGCGAGCACTCATCTGGCAGCTTCGTCCAAAAGGTCTTGAAAGCGGATTGATGGAAGCAATAAAAGGATATGCAGAAATGTTGGGTTTGCAACTAAAAGTAAAAGTATCTGGTGTACTACAGTTGCCGTCACGTATTGAAGAAACACTTTTCAGACTAACACAGGAAGCACTCAATAATGTAAGAAAGCATTCCGGTGTAAAAGAAGTAGAAATTTTTATCACAATTACACAAACAGATGTATTACTTGTTATAAAAGATGAAGGTAGAGGATTCCAAGTTGACTCTCTCGTAAAATTACCATCAATTGGTTTGCAAAGTATGCGTGATCGCACAAACGCATTGGGAGGCACGGTTGATTGGGTGAGTAATTTAGGCAAGGGTACGGAAATCTTAATCCGCCTACCTTATTAAAGGGGGATATATGTATGATTAAAGTTTTAATAGCTGATGATCATCATGTTGTCAGAAGAGGATTGCTATTTTTCCTTAAAACACAAAAGGATATTGAAGTGATCGGGGAAGCAAGTAATGGCAAGGAAGCGGTTGAGCTCACAACTGAATTACATCCTGACATCGTGTTAATGGATTTGGTAATGCCTGAAATGGATGGTATTCAAGCAACAAAACGTATTAAGGCTAAATTTCCTGAGATACAAATATTGATGCTGACAAGCTTCTCTGACAGAGATCATGTTGTACCAGCGATTGAAGCAGGAGCAGCAGGATATCAATTAAAAGATATCGAGCCCGATGAACTTGTTTTAGCTATTCGCCGTATCATAGCAGGGGAAAATATTATGCATCCACAAGCAACAACTCAACTTATTCGTAATCGCGAAATGATGGAAGAACTTCCACATGTCAAACATCCACTTACTCCTAGAGAGCAAGATGTATTAGCAGAGTTAACGAAGGGTAAGAGCAATAAAGAAATTGCATCATCACTATTTGTGACGGAAAAAACAGTGAAGACGCATATCTCGAATATCTTTGCAAAGCTTGAAGTGCAAGACCGTACACAAGCAGCTCTATATGCAGTAAAGCACGGATTGACTGAGACTAGTGAAATATAAGTAAAAGGCAACTCGTATGATACGGGTTGCCTTTTTTGGATGAAAACCATAAGAACAGATGAGTAGTGCTAATCGGTTTGTGAGTGGTTCAAGTGGAAGGTTGAGTAATGCAAGTTGATCAGCGAGTGGTGCAAAATAAAATGAGTAGTGCTAATCAGGTTGCGAGTGGTGCAAGTGGAAGGCTGAGTGGTGCAAGTTGATCATCGAGTAGTGCAAAATAAAATGAGTAGTGCTAATCGGTTTGTGAGTGGAGCAAGTGGAAGGTTGAGTAATGCAAGTTGATCAGCGAGTAGTGCAAAATAAAATGAGTAGTTCTAATCAGGT
>DATMJF010000559.1:0-2544 GCA_035554455.1 Rummeliibacillus sp. | reverse complement strand
CACAACAATCCGCAGAATTTTCACTAAGTGTTTCAAATTCAACAGAAGGGCAATTATTAGCAATGCAGCAAGTAAAAGATGCTTCTGCCGCTTTAGGCCATACAGCAGAGGAATTGCAAGAACTTATTACGAAATTTGAATTAGAGGATGGAAAATGATGGACTTAAAACTTGCAGGGAAAAATGTACTTATAACAGGTTCAAGTATGGGGATAGGTAAAGCAATCGCATTAGCATTTGCAAAAGAAGGTGCTAATGTATTGATCAATTATGTTGGAGACGATCAAGTTGCAGAGACTGTTCGTATACAAGCGGAGGAATATGGTATAAAAGCGTTAAAATACAACGCGGATGTATCAGATTCACAACAAGTTACTGAATTGTTTCAGTACATGGACCGCCAGCTAGGTGATATTGATATCCTTGTTAACAATGCAGGAATTGCGCAAAATGCGCCTATAACAGAAATGACTGATGAACAATGGGACAAAATGATAAAGGTTCATCTCTATGGAAACTTTTATAATTGCCGAGAAGCAGCGATAAGAATGAAGAAAAGAGAAAAAGGTAAAATCGTTAACATTTCTTCTGACTTAGGAAGCTTAGGCTGTGAAGAATATGCGCATTATTCAGCTGCAAAAGGTGGCATAAATGCTTTTACTAAATCATTGGCTAGAGAGTTGGCACCGCATATTAATGTTAATGCTGTAGCACCAGGTGCGACACATACAGATATTTTGTTAGCCTTCGGTGACAATTATATCGAGGAAGAGTCAGCCAAATACCCATTAAAAAGATTAGCCCAACCAGAAGAAATCGCCAAAAGTGTCTTGTTTTTAGCATCAGAAAATGCTGATTTTTATACAGGACAAATTTTGGGTGCTAATGGTGGCGGAGTTATGAATGGATAATGTTTAGTTAGGGAGTAATCGAATTGTTGAATATAGTCGTTTTTTCTTTGTATTTGATTTTTATATATTATATTGGTTTCAAGGGGTATCAACGTGTCAAGACAGCTGAGGACTTAATAGTGGCTGGCTGGAGTATGCCATTGTCTGTTGTAACGGGAAGTTTGATTGCCGCATTATTAGCGGCTCCATTCTTCTTTGCAGCTGTTGGATCAGGCTATACAAGTGGTGGATTTGAGGGATCTGCTACAATGGGTGGCCTAGGTACATGTATGATTTTAGGCGCATTAATATGGACTAAACCGCTTAGAAGATTAAGAGGTTGGACATTAGCAGATTACTATGGCTTACGATATGGTAGTAAAAAATTAGGTGCGTATACAGGAATTGTGATGGCAATCGCATTTGGCGTTTTCAATGCTGGCGCACTAACTGTAGGGGGAACCTATATTATCCAAACTCTTCTACAAATCGATTTTTTACCAGCTGCTTTATTGTTTGTATCTTTAACAGCGTTATATTCCGTTATAGGTGGATTATGGGCTGTTGCATATACTGAAGTGGTTCAAGGTACACTTGCGATTGCTGGGATTCTAGGTATTACTATATTTATAATGTTCTATTATCCTGACATTACTTTTAACCCTGAATGGTGGAATATAAGTGAATTATTTAATAAGGGTGGAGTAGAATTTTGGACACTCTATTTAGTTTTAGCGCTTGGTGATATTCCAGCTGTGGATTTAGGACAAAGGGTTGCTGCTGCAAAAAGTCCACGTGTAGCACAGAAGAGTATGATTATTGCAGGTATAGTCATTATAGCGATCAGTTGGATGCCGGGTATGTTAGGAGAAGCTTTTAAAACAATTTACCCAAATAGTTCTAATCCTGAAACACTGATGTTAGCATTTGCACAAGGTTATTTCCCTCCGTTGTTATCAGCGATTTTCTTAACAGCGATGGCAGCCATGGGGATGTCAACTGTTGCCGCTTGTTACGTTGCTACTTCAGGGATAATGACGAAAAATATTTATCTCGATTTTATAAATAAGAATCCGGATCCAAAAAAGTTATTATTATTCTCTAGAATAATGATTCTAGTCAGTGCTGTATTAGGTTTTGTATTGGCTGTCAGTGCACAAAAAGTTATCGATTTAGCCTATTTGGCATGGGATATTATATTTGTTACGATATTCTGGCCAATTGTCCTAGGTCCATTCTGGAAACGAGTAAGTACACCAGCTGTTTGGGCAAGTATCTCTGTAGGGCTTGTCTATTATATTGTTACATCTCTTACGCATGTACCTGGACCGAAAATTGAATCGGATGGCTTTATCGGATTGTTAAGTGAGCTGTGGTTAATACCTGGGTTCTCAGGAGTTGTTATTTCTGGAATTACAATCGTTGTTGTAAGTCTCATCATCCCTCCCACACAACACGTTCTCGACATGCATAAAATCGAGAAAGATAAATCATTAGATGAAGTAGGCAGCAGAGTAGAAATAAAAACAACTGACAACCAAATAGATAAGTTGCAAAAGAATGTGAAAATGAATTAAGAATCATGTTAGATGGACCAAAAACACTCGAAATCAAAATCGAGTGTTTTTTTTGTACAAAAAATTCCATCAAACCTG
>DATMJF010000558.1:0-2333 GCA_035554455.1 Rummeliibacillus sp. | reverse complement strand
AAGAAAATCGTTATGAAGAACGCTATCAGCCGGAACAAGATGACATCATCGAATCTTACATGCCACCATCAATAGAATCCGAAGCAGCCTACATTTTAGAGGGTTTACTCAACAAAATCTCCAAAGCCGAGCAGCAATTTCTCATAGATTATTATATCGGGGGCCATTCCTATGAAGAATTGTCGGTGAAATATCATGCTTCTGTTGCTGCTTTGAGGAAGAGACGAATGCGGATATTAGAGAAAGTTAGAAAAGAGATTTAACATGAACAACACCACCTGATTTGTATTGCTCAGGTGGTGTTGATAAAAATATAAGATGAAGTTACCTGTAACCAAAAAACTATTTATTCAAAGGAAATCATTATTGCCTAAGTGCATTGTTCGCGGAAGGATACTCTTTTTCAATGGAAAAGTTGCCGCGGGAAATGGAAATAGCGGAAGTTGTAGAGACTTAAATTGCCTTTTACGCGGATACAATTCATTTTTTCGCGGATTGAACTATAGATTTCGTGGATTGGACCACAAATTCCGTGGATAACACCTCCGATTTCGCGGATAGCACCTCCAATAACCTAATAAAAACTAGTAGATAGAATTACTATATCTATTCACTTTTATTCATAACTTCACTTTAAGTTGAATATGTTTTATAGGGGAATAAAGTGTGTACTTAGGTAAAACTATTACTTCTTTTCCTTGCCATAAATCAGAAGTGAAGGGGATTTTTTATGAATATTAAAGCTGCAGTTGTGAACAAAGTTAATGGTCCTTATGAGATGGAAGAATTACAACTAGGTGAAATACAGCATGATGAAGTAGTAGTGAAAATCGTTGCTTCTGGAATTTGCCACTCAGATGAAGCACTTCGTGTAGGTGATGCTGAATACCCGCTACCAGCCGTGTTTGGACATGAAGGCGCTGGTATTATTGAACAAGTAGGAAGTGGTGTGAAACATTTTGAAGTTGGTGATCAAGTTGTAATCGCATATAACTATTGTGGTACTTGTCCAAGCTGTCGTACAGGACATCCTTCTTCATGTTCTGATTGGACAGCGTTAAATATGAGCGGAGTTCGTACAGATGGTAGTTATATTTTTAGTAAGCTAGATGGTACGCCGGTTTCTAACTTTTTTACACAAAGCTCATTTTCAACTTATACAATCGTGAACCAAAATAATTTAGTAAAAGTTGATCCAGATGCGGATTTACGTTTAATCGGCCCACTTGGCTGCGGCTTCTTAACTGGGGCAGGAACTGTGGTAAACGGGTTAAAGCCGAAAATTGGTGATTCCATGATTATTTTCGGTACAGGTGCAGTTGGATTAGGGGCATTAATGACAGCGAAAATCGAAGGTTGCTCAAAAATCATCGCAGTTGACATCCATGATTCACGCTTAGAAATTGCAAAGGAACTTGGTGCTACGCATACGATTAACAGTAAAACTGAAGATTTAGCTACTCGCGTAAGTGAAATTACAGATGGATTAGGCGTAAATTATTCTGTTGATACGACAGGTGTATCAGCTGTAATGAAAGCTTCAATTGATGTATTAGGCGTTGGAGGTGTTGCTGCTCCAGTTGCCGTAACTCCGAACAGCGTAGAAATGAACACGTTTATGGATTTAGTAATAGCAAATCGCTCAGTTAAAGGGGTTTTAATGGGGGACTCGGTTCCACAAATGGCGATTCCAAAACTTATTCAATTCCACAAAAATGGTCAATTCGCTTTTGATAAATTGGTCAAGTTTTATAAATTTGAAGAAATAAATGAAGCAAGTGCAGATTCCAATAGTGGTAAAACGATTAAACCGATTTTAATTATTGACGAATCATACCGTGCAGCTGAACCACTTCCAATCTAATACCATGTGTCCAAAAAATAAAGTGCTTTCTTTTTGAAACGCTTTATTTTTTTTTGAATTAAAAGCGTTGTGATCCTTCTTTCTTTCGAACAATAGCTTCTTTTATTTCGGTGCCTGGCACTATAAAGTATATTACTGTGAAATTATATGCCACACATTTTAATTGTTTCAGTGCCTGGCACCCTAATTCGAATTATTAAATCGTACTTAAAAAGCCTTCAACCTCGGTAGAGATTAAAGACTTTATTTGTAGCTTATTTTCAGAATTGTTCGAGTACCTGGCACCTAAGCTTGAGTACCTGGCACCCAAGCTTAGGTAGCCTGTACTTTTCTCTTTTCTTGTTTTCTTTTGTTCTTTTTTTTATACCACCACATATAAGTTCCCGTAAACATTAGAATGGATGGAGTAAGTCCACCAATTGCATATAAAATTTTAGTAAATATTCCTCCAAAAGTTCCTGTATGCAAA
>DATMJF010000557.1:0-2417 GCA_035554455.1 Rummeliibacillus sp. | reverse complement strand
TAAAAGATCATAATGCAACAATCTCTTATAAGCTTCCAGTTGATACTTCTTTCAGCAAAGTAGCGATCATTATCAATGACAAAACAATAAAATATACGACCCATTCGACATATACATTAAAGAATTTAGATCCTGATAGAGCATACAAAGTAAAATTAAAAGCCATCAATATAAACGGAGATAGTTCAGATGGAGTTCAACAATCATTTCGAACTTTAGAGGATATAACACCTCCTGCTAATATCGATGAATTAAAAATAAAAAACCTTAAAATAGATTCATTCAATCTAACATGGATTAATCCAATTGATGAAGATTTTAATGGAACACAAGTTTATCTTAACGGTCAACTTGTAGACACTACAAAGAGTGAAGATTATTCATTCAAGAAATTAAAACCAGATACAGATTATCACATTAAGATAATAACTGAAGATACGACAGGGAATATATCTGAAGGTGTAGAATCTAAAATCCATACTCCTGTAGCAAAAACAATTGCAACACCTACTGTAGAAACGGTTACAACAAGTAGCCATACCATTTCTGGGAAAGCAACAAATAATTCAACTATAGCAATTAAACACGGGTCAAAAACGGTTGTAAAAGGCCTTGCTAATAAAGAAGGTAAATTCCAACTAACTATTCCATTTCAAGCAGTAGGAACAATTTTGAATATTACAGCTGAAGATTCTGTTGGGAACATCAGTAAAGCTAAGGCTGTAACTGTTAAACAATCTAAAACAACAGCACAGCCAATTGTAGATAAAGTTTATACAACAACAAAATATATCCGTGGAAAAGCTGAGCTTTCTTCTAAAGTCTCAGTTTATCGAGGCAAAACTTTAATAGTTTCCGATCAAGTAGATTCAAAAGGTCACTTTTTCTTATTTATGGGTAACCAACAGCAAAGTACGACCTTAACTGTTTATGTTACAAATAAACAAGGTGTGAAAAGTAAACCACTGAAAATTACAGTTCAATAATACTTTGGGGGCTTCTAAAAGTGTAGAAAATCACTTTTAGAGACCCATACGTTTTTATCTAAGTTCAAATAAAAGCTGTTTTAAAAAAATATTCGCTGTTTAAAGTAGCATATTTCCACAAAATAGCAATATATTTGGTATAATATTGTTAATAGCCCAAAAGGAGGTTCATCATGAAAGAAAAGAATTTTCAACAAACAGTAGGCTTTAGCGTGAAAGACACTTTAGCACTTTATTGGCTTTATTCAACTCAAGATACGGAAAAGTACTCTGTAGAGATCCATCAACAGTTTCAAGATGAATTTCCAGGACGTAAAGTTGGCTATGAATATGTTGCACGAATCGCAAAACAACTAGAAGCAGAAGGTGCGTTATCATCAAGACATATTCACAAAAAGGTTCTTTATACTAGTACAGAACTTGGTACAAATCGATTAAATCGTTATAACGATCTCTATTTTGAACGATTCCATGAAATTGTCTTAGTATTAGACCGCTTCTATTATGAATTAACGAAAAACGGAGAGAAACCACCAAAGCCGGAACATCCATTACCAGAAGAGTTTCGGAGTTATTTTTCTAAACTCATTTCGGTCAAAGATGCTGTACGTTATCTCGCGTTAAAGCTTTCTCAAACTCGTTCTAGTTTTTATATGGCAGAAGTTGGCCAACAACTAGAGGATTTATTTGGTTGGTGTCCATCGAATGGGTATTTATATCAAATTGCATGGGAGCTTGAAGAAGAAGGTTATCTTGTTGGCTCATGGCCTGATGAAAAAAGAACGGTCCGAAATTTAAGAGGAACCGATGAAGGTGTTTCTTTTTATAGAACGATTGCTGCATCACTTGAAGAACGAATTACGACAATTCGTCGTTATTTACGTTATATGTTAAAATTTTTCACAAAAATTCATGTTGAACAATAAATTATTGAATATTCCTGCATCTATTATTATAATAATTAACATACTTACAATTTCAAATTGAAATCGTTGAGCAGGAGTAGTAGATAAGCCCAAAATGGTACAGAGAGTCGACGCTAGTGGAAGTCGATCCATTTCCTTATTGAATGGACCTGTGAGTGATTACTTGAACAAAGTAGGGTAATCCGGCACATACCGTTATATGTGAGTGGTAGCTAATTGCTACAAATAAGGTGGTACCGCGGATCTCCGTCCTTCATAGAGTGTTTTCTCTATGGAGGACTTTTTTTATAGCGGAATGAGCTGGATAGAGTTGAGTAGAGCTTAGTAAAGGAGTTAAACAAATGACAGTTGAGACGAGAATGTATGAAATGAAGACAATCCAGGGTGATATGCTAACACCTATTTCGATTTACCACGCTTTAAATGGGAAGAAGAAAATGTTATTTGAATCATCCGCAAAACATGAAGAAAGTGGTAGATATTCATTTATAGCAGTCAATCCTAG
>DATMJF010000556.1:0-2146 GCA_035554455.1 Rummeliibacillus sp. | reverse complement strand
TGGGGTTTTGGTATTTCTTAATTTTAATTTTAGGATTGTTTTTAATAACTAAGGGACTATTTATGAAAAAGCCATCTTTGTTAATTAAAAAAATTGGTTTTGTATTTTTAGGACTATTATGTATTTCATTGTCAATATTTATGTTTTCAACCGGAAGTGAAAAAATAATTTCGGATTTATTTAATCTGGATTAAAGGAAAAGAAAAGAAGCGTATTCATTTCGAATACGCAAATTAATTTGACAAAATTCAACTATCAAGTTAAACAGAGCCTAATAGAAAAAAGACTGTAGACAAACTCGAATTTCTTCAAGTTTGTTTACAGTCTAAAGGGTTTTATTATATACATTAGGTTTTAGGAGATACTTAAACAACTTCTTTACAATAAGAATCTAAAAACTTCTGAATCATTAAGTCTCCCTCTTTTGTACCGATGGACTCTGGATGAAATTGCAACCCAAATACCGGGTATTCCTGATGCTGAATGGCCATAATCTCATGATCATCTTCAGCAATAGCTGTAATTTGCAATTCAAGAGGAAGGGTTTTTTTATCGATCACTAGAGAGTGATAACGCATGACGGAAACAGACTCGGGACAATTCTTAAACAACCCTGTATGTTTATGTTTAACCGTCGAATATAACCCATGTTTAATTTGTTGAGCTCGAATGATTTTTGCTCCAAATGCTTCTGCTATTGATTGATGACCCAAGCAAATGCCTAGAATCGGGAATTCAGTATATAAGTTTTTTATGACCTCAATTGAAATTCCTGCTTCGGAAGGTGTTCCAGGACCTGGAGAGATGACGATGGCTTCAGGTTGCATCTCACGAATATCTTCAATTGTAAGCGCATCGTTGCGAAAAACTTTGACATCTTTGCCAAGACTACTAATTTGTTGATAGAGGTTATAAGTAAATGAATCATAATTATCGATTAATAAAATCATACGCGCACCTCCAACAATGCTTTGGCTTTGTTCAGTGTCTCTTCATATTCATTCTCAGGAATAGAATGATATACAACACCCGCTCCAGCTTGAACATAAGCTTTTCCTTTAGTAATCACCATTGTCCGAATTGCAAGTGCCATGTCCATATCTCCAGTAATTGAGACATAGCCGACAGCTCCTGCATACACTCCTCTTTTAAAATGCTCTAATTCGTTGATAATTTGCATCGCACGAATTTTCGGAGCACCAGATACAGTTCCTGCTGGTAAAGAAGTAGCCAAAACATCAAGAGGATGAATTTCGTCATTTAACACACCATTTACTTCAGAAACGATATGCATAACATGTTTATAACGCTCTATTTGCATAAATTTCGGTAATTTTACTGAACCAATTTTACATAACTTTCCGATATCATTTCGCCCTAAATCTACTAGCATGCGGTGTTCAGCAAGTTCTTTTTCGTCTTGTAGAAGATCTTGTTCTAACTCTAAATCTTCTTCTACAGTGCTCCCACGTCGTCTTGTACCTGCAATTGGATTTGTTGTGACAACGCGACCTTCTACTTTTACCAGACTTTCTGGTGATGTTCCTAAAATCACATATTCTTCAAAATCCATATAAAACATATATGGTGAAGGGTTCGTCGTACGAAGTCTTCGATAAAGATTCATTGGATTCCCTGTAAAATCTGCTTCAAATCTTTGTGATAATACAACTTGAAAAATATCACCTTGCTCTATATGCTGTTTTGCTTGTTTCACCATCTCACAGAATTCTTCTTTTTCGATAGTAGATCGGAATTGAATCGTATCTGAATCATCATCTGCTTGTGTCAAAATGGTTGTTCCCAGCTGCATTTCAATGTCATTTACTCTATTTAGTAATTCTTGCTGAGAATGTCCCTTTTTCAGCGAATCAACAGCCACTATATGCACTTTTTGCATTAAATGATCCACTACGATAAAGGTATCGTAAAATAGCACATGCATATCAGGCATCTGTAGATTATCTTTTAAGATGTCACCGATTTTTTCATGATAGAACGCCGTTTCATAACCAAAATAACCAATTGCCCCACCGAAAAAAGAAAAAGGCAGTTCTACGTTCTCAGTAGGTAGCAATGATTTTAGCTTTTGAAAGGCATTTGTACCATTACTAATTAGTTCATGTTCTTCATTAAATAATTGATA
>DATMJF010000555.1:0-5126 GCA_035554455.1 Rummeliibacillus sp. | reverse complement strand
GGGATAAAATTGAATGAAAAAGGTATTACGATCGTAAAGAGCGACAAAAAGCAAAAAAGGGGAAATTCAAATGGCAAAGAAAAAAAGACAACAAAGAACTCAATCTCAAACGAAGACAGTTGAGAAAGAAGAAAATCTAACTCTACAAGATCAACTTAATAGTGATGTTTTGGCTAAGTTAAAACTTGCAAAAAAAGAGCTAGTAGCAAAAGAACAGCAACAGCAAGAAGAAAAAGAAGCACAACTAGCATTTGAACGAAAACAACGTGAAAAAAATAAATCTTTTGCTGAATTACTTGATGAGTATGGAGATAAGGGCTCTAAATTTTAATGAAATACAAAAAAATGCGTTAAGAAGTTTTCAAACTCCTTAACGCATTTTTCAATTACGATGAGATGAATAGGTATCTTGTTTTGTAAAATCAATAAGTTCTTCTATGTTTCCTATTATTTCTATCTCTTCGTAAGCTTTAATCGTTGAAACTAATTGTTCCTTTGAGCTTGCACCGACAACTGTAGAAGCAATTGATTGATGTTGTAAAATTGTTTTAAGTGCGGCTGCTTGAAGGGAAGTTGTCGAATGGGCAAGTTTTGTTAAAGTATTTTCAAGTTCTTCCTTCGAATAAGTCAAATAACCATTTGTTTTTGTCAGACGTTTTTGCCATTCATCTGTTAGCAATCCTTTCGCAACAGAACCCCGCGTTACAACAGATGCGCCTTGATCTGCGATGAAATCCAACCATTCTTCAGGTCTACGATCAAGCAAGCTATATTGCATCATAACAGAAACGGCATTGCTAGTTGGTAAAAAACGTTTCAAGACATTTGGTCTAATAGAAGAAATACCATATTCACGAATCAGTCCTTCTTGTTTTAATTCTTCAAATGCTTCTGTCACTTCATCCCAATTATCTTCAATCGTACCTCCATGCAATTGATACAAATCTACATAATCTGTTTGCAAGCGTTGTAAACTATCTTTAATTCCTTCTTTTATATGCGTTTTAGAAGCATCCCAGTGCCAAGAATCACCTGATGAATCCAAAACATTTCCTACTTTTGTTGCTAAAATAATATCTTGTCTTTTTTCTTTAATAAGTTGACCAATGATTTCTTCATTTAAACCTTGGTTATAAAGGTCTGCTGTATCAAAATAATTAATACCATAGTCAAGGGCTGCATCCATAATATACGAAGCATCTTGTAAATCTGTGGGTAAAGACATACAGCCAAAACCAATTTCAGAAATATGTAAATCACTCGAGCCTAATTGACGTTTTTTCAAAACATATCCCCTCCTTTTAAGATAATGGTACAATGATTTATAGCAAAAGAACAATAGAGAGGGTTTTTTTACATGGGAAAATTAGAAGAAAAGACGATTGCTACAAAGCAAATCTTTGATGGTCGAGTGATCAAAGTACAAGTGGATGAAGTAACATTACCTAATGGTAAAACTGCAACAAGAGAATTAGTCAAGCATCCTGGGGCTGTAGCAATTATCCCAATTACAAGTGAAGGGAAAATTGTAATGGTGGAACAATTCCGAAAGCCGCTTGAACGTAGTATTGTGGAAATTCCTGCAGGAAAATTAGAACCAGGTGAAAAACCAGAACTAACGGCAATTAGAGAATTAGAAGAAGAAACAGGGTATGGTGCGATGGACCTGGAATTTATTCAGTCGTTTGCTACTTCACCAGGCTTTGCGGATGAAGTGATTCATTTATTTGTAGCTAGAAACCTATTTGAAATCGCACAACCAGCAAGTTTAGATGAAGATGAATTTGTCGAATTAATGGAAGTTTCCATTGAAGAAGCGGAGCAATTAGTAAAAGAACAACGTATTTTCGATGCTAAAACAATATTAGCTATTATGTGGGCAAAAAATAATCTAGTAAAATAAGGTATTTTTAAGAGTGGCGAGCATAGGTTGTACTATTAGAAAGTAGGTGACCTAGTGAATCGCTCAATGCAAATAACTTATTTTTTTCTGATCATTTCAATTGGCTTTATCGGGGGTATTATCGCATTCAAAATATCTACACCAGCTCAAAATGAATGGTTAATTTCCATTATGGACCCCCGATTACTTTTAGAAGGTAAGCCAAAATTGTGGCAATCGTTATGGCCAATAATCATGCCCTATGTATTTTTAGTGTTACTTGCTACGCATCAATGGTTTAGGCACGTTACAAGATTAGTTGTTGTAAGTAAAAGTGCTTTCTTCGGTTTCTGTTCAGCGTATTTAATTGCCACACAAAATGCATTTTGGAACTACGCACTTTGGTGGTTCCCAGTGCAGTTTCTGTACACATGTTTATTATTATTATTTTCTATTGTCCTCGTACCAAAACCATTTTATAATAGTCGAAAAAAGGGAATACATTGGAAAAGAATCATTAGTATTAGTATATTGACTATTATTATCTTTGGCATTGAACTTCTTATTATCCATTTCATGTTTTAATCAGAATTATTTAATGATAATAATTATCAGTAAGTAATCATTACAAAGAATTTAGTCGCTTAATCTTGTAATGAGAATTAAACATTTGGTATAATGGTAGAAGTTTAGGGGGGCGTCGTATGGAGAGCCGTATTGATCGTATTAAAAAACAATTACATGGTGCTAGCTATAAACTGACGCCACAACGAGAAGCGACGGTTAGAGTACTTTTAGAAAATGAGGAAGATCATTTAAGTGCTGAAGATGTTTACCTTTTAGTAAAGGATAAAGCACCGGAAATCGGTCTAGCAACTGTATATCGTACATTAGAGTTACTAACAGAACTGAAAATTGTCGACAAGATTAATTTTGGCGATGGAGTGTCTCGTTATGATTTACGACAAGAAGGAGCAGCTCACTTTCATCATCACCTCGTATGTATCGAATGTGGCGCCGTCGATGAAATTCAAGAAGACTTACTTGAAGATGTGGAAGCAGTCGTTGAAAAACGCTGGAATTTCCAAATTAAAGATCACCGATTAACATTCCATGGTATTTGCTGGCGTTGTAACGAAAAGCATGCTAATGAAGAAAAAAACAAAGAACTTAATACCGAACAATAGTTTATAGTGAATTAGTAAAGGATGGCGGTGGTGCTGTCCTTTTTTTATTTGAGTGCTGAAGTGGCTGGGTCAAAGTCGAAAAGCGCAAAAGCGCACGAATCGAAAGTGTTTTTTTAGCTTTCGACCGAGGGAGCGTTGCGACTGAGAGTCTAGCCGCTGAAGCCAGATAGAATTGAGTGCTGAAGTGGCTCGTTCAGACTCGAAAAGCGCAAAAGCCCCCGAATCGAAAGCATCTTTTTAGCTTTCGACCGAGGGTGCGATGTGACTTGAGAGTCTAGCCACTGAAGCCAGATAGAATTTGACTTTAGGAGGGATTCAGCTGTGCAACAAGAAATACAAGATGCGATTGCAGATTATATACATTTTCTACGAGTCGAACGTCAATTATCTGAAAACACACTACAATCATACGAACGCGATATTAAAGACTATTCAAAAAATATATTTGAAACACAACAGCTAGAAACCTTCGATGATATTGACCGATTCCATATTCTACAGTATTTACAAACATTGCGTAACAAAGGAATATCTGCCCGTACTGTCTCAAGACATATCTCATCTATTCGTTCTTTTCATCAATTTTTACTTAGAGAAAAGAGATGCGATCACGATCCAACCGTGCATATTGAAATGCCGAAAATTGAACAAAAATTACCAAAAATATTATCAATAGAAGAAATAGATCGACTGATCGCAGCACCTAATGTTGCAAAACCTCAGGGCGTACGCGATCGTGCTATGTTGGAACTACTGTATGCAACTGGAATGCGTGTAAGTGAATGTATTGAACTTAATTTAGATGATATCCATTTAACGATGGGGTTTGTAAGAGTATTTGGTAAAGGTGGGAAAGAACGTATCATTCCATTAGGTGGTTCTGCTATTGAAGCTTGTACAAACTACTTAAATAAGGCACGTTTTCAATTAGAAAATGCAAAATTACGTACGGAAGCGTTATTTATTAATCAAAGAGGGAAAAGATTAACTAGACAAGGCTGTTGGAAATTGATGAAGGGTTATGCTGAAAAAGCTGGTATTGAAAAAGAATTAACACCGCATATTTTACGACATTCATTTGCGACACATTTAATCGAAAATGGAGCGGATTTGAGAGCCGTACAAGAAATGCTAGGTCATGCGGATATTGCGACAACACAAATTTATACGCATATTAGTAAGACAAGATTATCTGAAGTGTATAAACAATTCCATCCTAGAGCATAATATTTACCTTTCGTCAGATGTCTGACCTTTATTTTTTTTCGAAATTTGATAAAATGAATGTATGAACAAGGAGGAAAATTTATGAACACAAAACCATTTAAACGTATTCATTTAATCGTTATGGACTCAGTTGGGATTGGTGAGGCTCCAGATGCTGCTGAATTTAAAGATGTAGGTGCTGATACACTTGGACATATTGCCCACGAAATGAAAGGGCTATCAATGCCAAATATGCAACGTCAAGGGCTTACAAATATTCGTGGCTTAATCGGTCTTGAAGATCTAGAAGGCATGAAATCAGTTGAAAAACCAGAAGCATTCTACGGCTATATGCAAGAAGCTTCTGTTGGTAAAGATACGATGACAGGTCACTGGGAAATCATGGGCCTTAACATTAATAAACCATTCAAAGTATACCCAGAAGGATTCCCACAATCATTAATCGATGAATTAGAAGAACGTACTGGACGTAAAGTACTTTGTAACAAACCAGCATCAGGTACACAAGTAATTGAAGACTTCGGTAAAGAACATATGGCAACAGGTGCCATTATCGTTTATACATCTGCTGACCCTGTACTTCAAATTGCAGCCCATGAAGATGTTGTACCTCTTGATGAACTGTATAAAATTTGTGAAATCGCTCGTGAAATCACATTAAAACCTGAATACTTGGTAGGACGCGTCATTGCTCGTCCATTTGTTGGTACTCCAGGAAACTTTACTCGTACGTCAAATCGCCATGACTATGCATTAAAACCATTTGGTCGTACAGTTATGAACGAAATGAAAGACGCTGGATTAGATGTCATAGCATTAGGGAAAATCTC
>DATMJF010000554.1:0-4202 GCA_035554455.1 Rummeliibacillus sp. | reverse complement strand
TGATCACATAACTAATTAGCGATAATATGATTGGTAATGTTACTGTATGCATTCCAAAGACATTCGGCCAGCACTCATAAATCAAAATATAACTTGTTAAACCTACAATCATTGATGTAATTGCCCCGTATTTATTGCCTTTTTTCCAATATAGACCGAAAACAACAGGCCATACAAATACAGATTCTAAGCCACCAAATGAAAATAGGTTCAACCATACAAGTAAATTTGGTGGTCTTAATGCAACGATGATGACTGCAATACCGATAACTGCAGTGACAATGAAACTAATTTTCTTAATTTCATTATCTGTTGCCTTAGGTTTGATAAAGTTTAAGTAAATGTCTTTTACAATTGTTGAACTCACAAGCATTAACAAAGCATTTACCGTTGACATGATAGCAGCCATTGGAGCAGCCAATACGATACCAGCTAAAAACGGTGGAAGTACTTTAAGTGTTAGAAGTGGCATCACTTTATCACCAATTTTAATACCTGGTAACACAGGATGTGCTAATACCCCCGTTAAATGCATACCGAACATCACGGTACCAATTGCAATTGTTCCAATAATGATTGCTGTATGCATACTTTTAGAATTTTTGTATGCCATTGCGCGTACAGCTATTTGTGGTAAACCAATTACACCAATCCCAATTAAAATCCAGAATGTAGAAACATACAATGGTGTTAAGCTTCTATCTGCTCCAAAAGGTGAAACAAGATTTGGATTTTCAGCTACTAGGTCGGACATAATATTTGAAATGCCACCACCAGCTATAATTGTACCTACAAGCAAGATGATACTACCTACTAACATGACAGAACCTTGCACAGCGTCTGTCAAAGCTACTGCTCGGAAGCCACCGATAATAACATAAACAAGTACAACAGTCGCGAAGATAAATAGTGCTGTAGAATAATGTAATCCTGTCAATGACTCGATTAATCTTGCGCCACCAATCCATTGTGCTGCCATTGATGAAAATAAAAAGATAATGATACTAAATGCAGAAACGAAAACAACCACATTACTATGATAGCGTTCGCGTAAAAAGTCGATCAATGTAATCGCTTTATATTTTCGTGCAATAATAGCAAATTTCTTACCTAATACCATTAAAACATAATACCCTGCAGGTAATTGCGCCATTGATAATAGCACCCATCCTAGACCAGTATTATACGCAACCCCTGGGCCACCGATAAAACTAGAGGCACTTCCATATGTGGCCATCATCGTCATCGCAAGCAAGAATCCGCCCATCTCTCGTCCGCCAAGGAAATACTCTTGTAAGAAAGAATCGGACTGCATTACATGTTTATTCGCCCAAAAACCAATTAAAAAGATGATAACAAGGAAAATAACAAGTGGTATAATAACTTGCCAGTTCATCATTGATCTTCACCATCCTCTTCTTCATCAAATGGTACATCTTTAAAGAAGAATTTGATGACAACAAAGATTAATAAAACCATAAAGATCGTTCCAGCTATACAGCTATAAAAGAACCATGCTGGAAAGCCGAAAACATATGTATACTTTTTCGGATCCCCTGAGCCAAGCCCATATGCAAATCCAAACCAGATTGCAAAGTTGATAATAACTAATGCAACACCGATTAAGGCTTCGCGATGAGCTGTTTTAAAACGCTTATCTTTCATATTTACTCCCCTTCAATCAATTCGAATACTTTACTATTTTACTTTTTTGATAAAGAAAAGGAAAGTATCAAAAATTACGATAGGTATAATGCGCATTTGGTTTACATAATTAAATTATTACATTCTATTTTATTTTGGATTAATTGTAATAATTAGGATATAATATGATTCTAATTAAGAGAGTACCTAAGAAGGAGTGATTATGATTAGTTCTATAAATAATGTTATAGATAAGATGAAATTACAGGTTGAATCCTATGAAACCCCTCAGAATTCGTATGGTTCACAAGTTTACTTATTGCATTTAAAAAATGGCGAAAATGCTTATTTGAAGATTCCTTATAATAAGGATAAATTATGGCGTGAGCATGATATATTGACACTTCTTCAAGGAAATATACCTGTACCGAAGATTCTAGAATTTTTACCAAGCGAATCTGACTTTAACGGTGCCCTACTGTTAGCAGAGTTACCAGGAAAACCTGCAACAGGTATAATTGATTCTTCACTCGCTTTTGAAATCGGAAAATATCATGCCCTAATGCATTCGCATACATCGCAGGATTATGGCTACAGAACTGAAAAAGGGTTTCAAAAATTAAGAAATAATGATTGGCGTAGTTATATAAAAGATAAATTCGTTATTGCATTGGAGAAATCACAATCGTTTTTAACTATTAAACAAAGTGATTTGGCTTATCAGCAATTCAATCAATTGTTCAAAAGTTTGCCATCCCCCGATGGCCCTTGTGTTGTACACTTTGACTTCCGACTTGCAAATATTATTGTTGCTGATCATCACGTAAGTGGCATAATTGATTTTGAAACATCCAAATTTGCCTCAACAGAAATTGATTTTGTCAAAATGGAGCAACAAGTATGGAATGTATTTCCTTCAACAAAAGAAAGTTATATAGCAGGCTATGAAAGCATTCGACCTATGATTGATCTGGAAACTGTGCAACCGTTTTATACTCTCTATAACGCAATTGCTTCAATCGGTTGGTGTGTTGATAGGGGCATAGATAAACATCAAGAATTTTATCATGAAAATCGAGAAGTTTTAAATTCATTTACATAATACGAAAAGAAAGGATTGAGCCCTGCACCAGAGTTCAATCCTTTTTTGGAATTACTTCGTTACGCAATGCTCTCGTGCCCCTTCTACAGGAGAGGTTGTAATGTACCACGCGCTATGATATCCAGTTTTGTACAATTACCCAATCGAGAGTAGTGATCCACCAATTCCACCTGTTATTACAATAATCCAAGGTGGCAACTTCCAGTAAACTAACATGCTAAATAAAATTGAAGCGAATGCAAAATCAACTCGTGTCAATACAGCACTGGTCCATATAGGCTGGTAAAAAGCAGAAATTAAAATTCCTACCACTGCAGCATTTACGCCCATTAATGCACCTTTAATCTTTGGGTTATGTCGAAGATTGTCCCAAAAAGGAAGGATACCTAAAATGAGAAGAAATGCAGGTAAGAAAATAGCAACTGTAGCTATTAAACCGCCGATCCAACCATTCATAACTGTTCCTAGGTATGCAGCAAATGTAAATAACGGTCCTGGTACTGCTTGGGTAGCTCCGTATCCTGTAAGGAACGCCTCTTCACTTATCCATCCAGTTGGTATTAATTCACGTTCAAGTAAAGGTAATACAACATGTCCCCCACCAAAAACAAGTGACCCAGATCGGTAAAAACTATCAAACATCGCAATCCATTTAAGTGATGTAACCTGTCTTAAAATCGGTAAAAGAAAAAGTAATCCAAAAAATAAAGATAAACAAATAATTGCAAACTTTTTTGAGATGGGAAAGTGAACGCTAGAACTATCATTTTCATTTTGTTGTTTATAAATAAGGAAACCGATGAAAGCTGACAACATAATGATCCCTACTTGGGTATAGACGGTTTGCCATAATAGGGTTACGACTAAAGCTAATAATGCAATTGCTTTTCGTTTTAAATCAGGCGTTAAAGTCTGTGCCATCCCTAATATAGCGTGAGCAACAATTGCAACTGCCACTAATTTTAGACCATGTATCCATCCAGCGTCATCGATATTTAGTCCATGCAGGATTAATGCAAAAACAATCAGAGCAATAACAGATGGTAGTGTAAATCCAAGAAATGAGACAATACCACCCAAAACACCGGCGCGCATTACACCTATACCAATTCCAACTTGGCTACTTGCAGGTCCAGGCAAGAATTGACATAAGGCTACTAGATCAGCATAACTCTTTTCATCCATCCATTTCCTTCTGCGTATATACTCTTCATGGAAATATCCTAAATGAGCAATTGGACCGCCAAAAGATGTTAACCCAAGTTTGGTTGAAACCATTAATATTTCTATCAAAGATTGTACTGATGGCCTACCTATACTCTTTTGTACTACTTTAGTCATATGAGATCTCCCTTTATAATTTTCCACCAATAAATTGAGAATCACATTATCGAAAATCATTATTATTTTTCAATATCGAAATTCTATAATGATAATATCAAATGATTAGATTTGT
>DATMJF010000553.1:0-6400 GCA_035554455.1 Rummeliibacillus sp. | reverse complement strand
CTTGCTGTTAGAATTTTTAATAAAAAGGCCATTTCTTAAAATTTCTTAGATGCTTAAAATCTATTTTCTTTATAGACTGGCGAGGTTTATAATTCTAGTAATTACTTTTGAATTCTGCCAATTAGCAGTTTTATTTGAAGGTTGATTACTATATAAATTAACACCAAAAAACGCATTGGATTTAACCAATGCGTTTTTTAAAATCCTTATTGAACTCATGACACTGTTAGTTTGAATAAACTATAAAGAATTTAAAGTATTACACCTGAAAATTCCCCTTTTAATACTTCTTTTTCATACTGATTTATACATAAAAACGATGCAATAATAGCTGTTCTATTATTTTCTTTCCTTTCGTATTGTTCAATTGTAACTTCACAAATAATTGAATCCCCCGTAAATACAGGTCTTAAAAATTCAAAATTCATATTACGAGCCAGTACGTTATGATCTCCACCTACTTTTGTTGGTAGAGTTGCCGTTAATAATCCCTGAATAACAAGTCTTCCTTGTTCATCTGGTGCCCTATGATGAATCCCTTCATCACCTGAAATCTCTGTGAATAATTCAACATCCCTTACTGTAAAAGTCCGTTCAAACGTAATTATATCTCCTACTTTTAATGACATATAAATCTCCCCCCTGAAGTTTTATTACGGTATGGCTAATAATAACCTAATCAGCTTTTTACTTAAGTGAGAAAATCTTATAGTTTCCAATTTTTCGGAAGTATGTTCTTATTCATCCAGTTCTCTTGTGGCGCTTGGTATTGGGTGGTGGCGATTAAATTATTATTTTGCCAGCTTGCTGCTCCGGAACGAATCATTTCATCGAGCAGGATTTGAGTAAATTCTTCTGGCTGAAGCTGGAAAGAATAGCGTGCAAAATCTTGGAACCAACCACATTTAAGTAGGTAGCTATCAATTTCTTCTTTCGCCAATCCATTTTTAATGATTAATGAGAACGAAAAAATCCTCTTGCAGGCGTGCCATGAAATTTTCTCTGGCATCGTAAGCCACTTTTCAAACCGCTTCCTTGCTGCATCAATAGAAGCAATAGGATTATCTATTTGAGGTCCATGTCCTGAATATGCTTTTTGAATCGGAAGCGTGGACAACCGATCCAAACTTTCTAGAGAACGTTGGATAGATGAAACACCCTCTCGGAAGATATTTAACCACCCGATATCGCTTTTGTGAAAGAGATCTCCGCAAATTAAAATTTCCTCTTCAGGGTTATATAAAGAAATATGTCCTAGGGTATGTCCTGGTGTGTGCAACACTTTCAAAGTTCTGCTTCCTGTATGAATCTCATCGTTATCTGATAGTTTTCTATCAACTCGATAAGGTTCTACAGGTTGATCTAACCATTCTGCACTACAAGATTCAGGGTCACAAGAATTAATTAAATCGGCGTCCCATTTATGAGCAGCAATCGGTACACCATAATTTTTTTGAAGATGATAATTGCCACCTACATGGTCACTATGATAGTGTGTGTTCACAATAAGGTGTAATTCTTCTGGTGAAACACCTACATCCTTAACTAATTGCTCTGTATCTTTCACATCACTTCCAAAACCAGTATCAATAAGAATCGGGAGATGATCTTTAATAAGGATCATGTTTGCACTTGGAAATTGCCTTTCAAAGAAAATAATACTAGACTTTTTAATAAGCTATTCCTCCTTAAAATTAATCTAATAAACAATTATGATCGAACGTTCAATAAATTGTATGTAATGTGCAGAGTAGTTTATCTTTAGTTAAGAAATTCTTTAAATTCTTCGTATAATATTACTGCTACATCTTTCCGAAATGTTCCTTTTAATTCAACTAAAATACCACTTTAGTTGAATTAAAAAGCAAAAATACCCTCGTTAACTGTTGGTTTAGAAAAAGATTGATAAAAAAGTAGTTGAATATATTGTTCTCATAATAAAAGATTCCCCTATATTTTGAACAAAGATTGATCAGAATATAGGGGAATTATTTTTCTATACAAGAGAAAATTTTAAAAAAAGATTGATAATTTCGGGAGACAAATCGTTCAAAATAGACCCAGATGATGGAAAAAGAGGTTTAGTTTTTTTACACTGTATTGGTAACCCCTTCAATTATTGTCTTAAAAAATTCTTGTTCCCACTTCCAATTTTGATCTAGTTTTATTAATAAGCTCTATATATTGTGAATCTCCATAGCCTACTGTTGGGAATAGAGCAAATAACCTCTTCATTAATTCTGATGTTGGTAAATCTTTATTTTTGGAAATATACTTTACTACTGCATTATCTTCTTTTAGCATATCTAAATATATGTCTATTGCCTGATACATGACTGGAAGTAGTTCATTTGATGGTTTATTATGATTGACCAACACTGCCTTGTATACAGAATTATAATGACCTAATTTAAGTTCAGTTTGATTAACTTTAAATTCATCCTCTCTGAAACTATTTAAGAACACTTTCCCCTCATAGCCTGACTGTTCAAGATGGGAAAGTATGGTAAGTAGGTTCATTTGACAAAACATGTCTTCACCAAACCATAACACTATACATTTATACTTTTTATTAAAAAGATTGTCTAATGGATCAATAATCTTTTTGATGTAATTTTCTACTGACTCATGATGCCCTGATGCTCGAGTTTCTATAAACTCTTTATCAAAAATTTGTTTAGTAGTCGCGTTAACACACATCGCTTCATTAAATGGAGCGTAATCAGAATCACCCATTAGTTTTTTTTCTTTAAACTCTTCATACATAACCTGACCATTCAATATGTTGAGTACGTATTTGTCAAACAACTCACTCTTCTCATTTTGTAACTTTTCAACCTCAATTTTTCTAGAAATATTCATTCTCCACCATTCCTCCGCTTTATTGATAGTAAGTTTAATAAATGATTGAACAGGCATCTTGTTTATTTGAAATTGTCTTGGATTTACACCAAAGACAGTTTTAAAAGCTCTACTATATGCTTCTTGCGAAGAATAATCGTAATCAAAGGCAATGTCAATTATCTTTCTATCATTTGCCAAATCTTCCGTAGATAAATACTATCTTCTAAGAAGAATATAGCGCCTAATACTTACCTGTTACTTGGTGTAATTTAAAAGAACAATAGAAAGGGGAAATCCCATATAATTAGATAGTTTATCTAATGAAAATTCTTTTTTTAAATTGTCTTCTATCCAATCAATCATAAGCTGTATATGTTCATTCATTTATCTCACCCCTAAATAAAATTATAAGAGGAATTAATTTCTTTTTTGATATTTCTTGTGTATATAAAATTAAACCTTCACAAAAATCCCTAAATATCGGACTTCATCATATACAATTTCTTAATAAATCTCATAATTCCTTGACGTTAAATTGAATTTGAAGTTATTCATCTACCCTACTAAATTGATAGCCTTTTGGAACCAATTCTTGAAGAACCTCATCTAAAGCTTGAATGGTGTTTTGTGGGGCATCTAAATCTGCACCAATTGTCTCACCATTATCATGCAATAGGATGATATCACCTTTTTTTATTTTGGTGAGAAGTTCGTTTTTTATTCTTTCACTACCACCAACACTTTTCCAATCCCTTGCCATAACGGACCATAAAATGATTTTATAGTCTTTTAAAAGAGTTGGATAAAAGAGATTTACTAGCCCCCATGGCGGACGATAGTAGATTGGTTTTGTACCGGTTATCCCTTCAATAATCCTTGAGCTCTGGTCTAATTGTTTTTTCACTCCCCAAGGGCTCATTAGCCAATTGGCACGGTGTACATAATTATGTATGCCTATAAGATGTCCTTCTCGTTGCATTCTTAATAATAGTTCCGGATGTATTGCCGCTTTAGAGCCATGTACAAAAAATGTTGCCTGTACATCGTACTTCTTTAAAACATCTAATACCACTGGTGTATATATTGGATTGGGACCATCATCAAAAGTAATGGCTATTTCCCCACTGTTTTTTCGTTGTTTTATTACCCCTAAACCTAATACAGAGGTCAAAATGTATGGCAATAAAGTGTACATTAATACAACAGTAAGGAAGATCCACAATATTCGAATGACCATTTTTCTTCCTCCATTCTTACTTTAACTATATTTGATACAATTATATGGACTATAAATTTGCATGTCTTTACTTCGATTCATTTCACGTTTAATGACATCTATCACTCCCATTGTAGAAGATTTAGAATGGCCGCTTTTATATTTTTCTTTGATGCTCATTAATTCGTTTGGATTTGCGATAATTTGATTGATTTGGCTAAATAGGTCTTGTTCATTTTTCGCAAAAAAGGCTAGTCCAGAATCCAATAAGTATTGAGTATTATCTTCCTCTTGACCAGGTAATGGTTTATAAATAAGGAGCGGTAGTTCCATGAACATCGCTTCTGACACTGTAACTCCGCCTGGTTTACTAATCATTAAATCCGAAATAGCCATCACTTCTTGCATTTTTTCACAAAAACCCATGACGATAATTTCATCACTTTTTGACTCAAACTTAGCAGTTAATTGTTTTTTCAATTTATCGTTTCGTCCACACACAATAATGATTTGCATATTATTGGACATCGCAAGGAAATCTTCTATTCCCTTACCAATAAATCCATCGCCTCCACCCATCACCAATAACGTGAACTTTTGTGGGTCTAATCCGTATTTTAATGAGAGTGCTTCCCTTGATTGATGTTCATCAAAACTTTTCCGAATAGGAATTCCTGTATCTTTTATTTTATAGTCCTCTACTCCAAGTTCCACTAACTGTTGACGAATTTGCTTCGATGCTACGACATACTCATCCGTATATGGATAGAGCCAAAATGAATGATTCGTGTAATCTGTAATAATGGTGATTGCTGGGATGTCAATCAGGCCATGTTCTTTTAATTTTGAAACAATGCTCGCAGCAAATGGGTATGTGCTGACAATAACTACTGGTTGAGTTGTTTCAATAATCTTTTGCAATGACCGCATACCAAATGACAAAATGGCACCTATTGTTTCTGAAAATGAGCTTTTTAATCGGGTTTTTCTATATAAAAAACCATACATTGCAGGAAAATTTTTCACACTACTTTTGTAAAAGTAGCTACTTAATGTGTTCGTATGTGGATGAATTAACTGCATAATATCCACTGTGATTGGGTTGATATTCGGTATCTCAAGATGAACCGCTTCACTAATAGCATTAGCGACTTGTTTATGTCCATCCCCATAGGCATTTGCAGATAGAATCAAAACGCTTTTTTGTTGTTTTTCAAACATACTATTTCATCTCCTAATGATTCTATTTAATAGCTTTTTTGCTTACTTTTTCACTGTCTGAAAAGTAGAGTTTGAAATGGTATCAGTCTATTCCACTACATCAGCCATGTCAGCTTTATTGTTATGCCAAAATTTTCTGAAATCCCATTTTCATATAAAACGTCGAACAGAACATGAAAAAGCGACTATAATTTTTATATTTCTTTAAATATATCCAGAAATAAGATGACAAAGAGCTCTTAAATGGCAATCATATTTATATGATGTACCTTTTTCGCAATATCATAATCGAAAAACTTAAATAATTTATATTTCAAAAAAATGAATTCAAGTTGTTGTTTCGGTGGAAATTGCAAGAGCAACGATGCCAATGTCTCCAAAAGTTTGTAGCCTTTTTGAATCTGTAAAAAAATTTGAAAGATAGTGGCAATAAAAAGTAAAGAACAACAAATAATAACGTTTTAAATTTCATTTGGTTCACCTCTGAATCGATTAATTTAGTTTATCCTCCAAACTTCAATCATGAAAATAACCTGAAGATCAATTCCCCTTTCAATTCGTGTTAAAACAACAACTACAGTAGGGATAAAAATGAGCATGAAGTAACAAGTAATGGTGGGAATAGTATTAGTTTTAATGACCAGAGAAATCTATCAAGCATTTATGAGAAAGTTTAATGTAAATGAAATTATTCATATATTTCTTCAAAAAGAAGAACTTTTCAGCTTGCAGGTATCAGTTCAGCAGCCAGAAAGGCGATCGAGGATGTCGCCTCCATCCTATCTAATGTATAGGGATTATTTTCGAATGGGTCCAGATAAACCTAATTTCAGAATTAATAGGATCGATTGTAAAAAATATATCAGTCTTTTTAATTTTTGGGGGCAGATTGCTTTTCCCCTTCCGTTCTGGTTCTAGCCCAAGTAATGAGAGTAGAATTCAGCCGAGTTTTAAAACTTTTCACTCAATTAAATGGCCCTAAAATGGAAATAAGCGCAATCCTTATTCAAGGATTGCGCCCTTTCGTATTATAAGGTCAGCCAGAGAAATCTGGTTGACTATTTTTTATTCAATTTATAGATTGATAGTAGCCGGGGTAGAACGTTCGCGCCCGTGGGA
>DATMJF010000552.1:0-7053 GCA_035554455.1 Rummeliibacillus sp. | reverse complement strand
GTCTGCAACGCCTATAATCTTGAAATCATCAGCGTAGTGAGTTGCTTCATTTACATTTTGAGCAATTTTCAACAATGCAGAAAAGAAAGGGTCTTCTTTTTTTGAGCTAAACATATAAAGCCTCCTAATTCGTATATAAATCACCGGAAATCTAATTTTGAACGCAACTATAATCATAACAAATAGCGAAAAAAATCCCTACAATAATTATATGAAATTAAACAAAATTTACATTCCCGTAACATATAGAATGTGCATATTGATTGAAATAATAATCAGAAAAAAATGAAACTTTTTTGTATATCGTCCGTATTACATATTGAATTGGAAAAAGTAGTTATTCAAGGGGGTGAAGATGATCGACATAAATTCTTGGTCCGTTGAACAGTGGTATTTGTACTCATTAATATTTTTAGCTATTTGTATGGTTTTATATCTATTCTTTGGCGATATTGCTGATGGAGTTGGAGAAGGAATTCCATTTTTTAATCCAACTGTTATTTTAGCCTTTTTAACTTTCTTCGCAGCACTTGGTTTTATCATCGAAATATTTACATCATTGAATAGTATTTTAATCGGTATTATTTCTGCAGTTCTTTCATTAGTATTAGATGTTCTACTTTATTATTTCATCTTAATTCCATTAAAATCAGCCGAAGTATCAATGGCTTATACCGAAGAATCTTTGGGTGGCCAAGTAGGAAAAGTAATTGTACCGATTCCTGTCGATGGTTTTGGAGAAGTAATAGTCGAGACAGTAAATGGTATCATCTCAAAACGTGCCACAAGTTATGATAATGTGGCCATACCATATGATTCAAAGGTACTCATCGTAGAAGTTGCAAAAGGAACTTTATATGTTAGAGAATATGAGCCGTTATTTTAAAAAACAGGGGGAATTGAAATGTCACCATTATTAATTGTCGGTGCGATTGTAGTTGTTATTTTGTTAGCAATTATCGGAGTTTACGTAACGAAATATCGCACAGCAGGTCCAGATGAAGCATTGATCGTAACAGGAAGTTATTTGGGGTCAAAAAACGTACATACGGATGAAGCAGGAAATCGTATTAAAATTATCCGTGGTGGAGGTACATTTGTATTACCTGTATTCCAACAAGCAGAGCCTCTAAGCTTATTATCAAGTAAGTTAGAAGTGACAACACCAGAAGTTTATACAGAACAAGGTGTACCTGTAATGGCTGATGGGATTGCAATCATCAAAATCGGCGGATCTATTGCAGAGATTGCTACAGCAGCTGAACAGTTTTTAGGAAAACCAAAAGAAGAACGCGAGAACGAGGCAAGAGAAGTATTAGAAGGTCATTTGCGTTCTATTCTAGGTTCAATGACAGTAGAAGAAATATATAAAAACCGCGATAAATTCTCACAAGAAGTGCAACGTGTTGCTTCTCAAGATTTAGCGAAAATGGGTTTAACGATTGTATCCTTCACAATCAAAGATGTACGGGATAAAAACGGTTACCTAGATTCACTTGGGAAACCTCGAATTGCACAAGTTAGACGTGATGCGGATATTGCCACAGCAGATGCAGAAAAAGAAACACGTATTAAGCGTGCAGAATCTGATAAAGAAGCTCAAAAGGCAGAACTTGAACGTGCTACTGAAATTGCCGAAGCTGAAAAAGAAAATCAATTAAAAGTGGCTGAATTCCGAAGAGAACAAGATATTGCAAAAGCACGCGCCGACCAAGCTTATGAGTTGGAAACTGCACGTTCAAAACAAGAAGTAACTGAGCAAGAAATGCAAATTAAAATAATTGAACGTCAAAAGCAAATTGAATTAGAAGAAAAAGAAATTTTACGTCGTGAGAAACAATATGACTCAGAAGTTAAGAAAAAAGCGGATGCAGATCGTTATGCAATTGAGCAAAATGCAGCAGCTGAAAAGATGAAACAATTGGCACAGGCCGATGCTGAGAAATATCGAATTGAAGCAAAAGCAAAAGCAGAAGCTGAGAAAATTCGCTTAGACGGTTTGGCAAAAGCAGATTCTGAACGAGCACAAGGTGAATCAGAAGCTGAAATAATTCGCTTAAAAGGTTTAGCAGAAGCTGAAGCGAAACGTAAGATTGCAGAAGCGTTTGAACAATTCGGTCAAGCGGCTGTATTAGATATGATTATCCGAATGATGCCGGAATATGCAAAACAAGTAGCAAGTCCATTGTCTAATATCGATAAAATTACAGTCGTTGATACTGGCAGTGGTGAAGGTGGCGGAGCCAATAAAGTAACGGGTTACGCAACGGATTTAATGGCTACATTGCAAGAAACATTAAAAGCTTCATCAGGTATTGATATGAAAGAAATGCTAGAAAATTATTCTGGCAAGTATACAATCCGTCCAAGTATTGAGCGTTTAGCTGATGGCGTACAGCAAACAAATAATGCATCAACTGCTGCTACTACGGAAGATTAATTAATAAAAAGATTGCTCGATTAGGTCAGCGACAACTGACTTAAGAGCAATCTTTTTTTTGTTGTAAATCAATAAATTGAATAGTGTAGGATAGCTAAAATAGTTGATTTGCAAATCGCATTATAGGTAATTCTAAAGTTAGAACGTCAATGAATACTGTCTTAGAATTGTCATTACTCCATTATACCCCGCTCAGGTATAATGGAGAAAAAAGGTCTAAAGGAGTAATAAAATGAAGAAAAAATGGTTATCAGTATTACTAGCAGGTACAATGCTTCTTGCAGCTTGTGGCAACAATACAGATGAGAAATCAAAAGAAAACCATACAGATCTTAATCATGCACAAACAACAGAAACAGCACACACAGATCACACAAAACATCAAAGTACATTAGTCAATGGTGATATTCAAGAGGAGACTGCATCACGAGATGAACTACCTAGTTTTTTAGATGACAAATCAGATGATTTAAAACTGGTTTATCAGGCTGCAGGAAAAGCTACTGACGTATTAAAATGGATGCCCTGCTATTGTGGATGTGCGGAAAGTGCAAATCATAAAAGTAACTTGAATTGTTTTATTAAAGAAGTAAAAGATGATGGTACAGTTGTCTGGGATGATCATGGGACACGCTGTATTGTCTGTGTAGAAATTGCGATAAAATCAATTAAACAAGCGCAAGAAGGGGCTCCTCTTAAAGAAATCCGTCAACAAATTGATAATGATTATAAAGAGGGTTATTCAAAACCAACTCCAACACCTATGCCATCGTAGTTCCTGCACGCTGCAGGACTTTGTGTAGAAGTTAGAAATTTCACTTTTTCACAAGTTTTTTACTATGTTTCGATCAGAATAGCAGACAATTGAAGGAGAAAACGCTATCATAAGAAATGAGTGGGAACAATACTCGTAGCAAAAGAAATGGAGATGAACAACTTGGAATATCGTATTGAACATGATTCCATGGGAGAAGTAAAAGTACCTGCAGAACATAAATGGGGTGCTCAAACGGAGCGTAGTAAACAAAACTTTAAAATTGGTACTGAACATATGCCAATCGAGTTTATTCATGGCTATGCACTACTTAAAAAATCAGTAGCAAAAGTATGTGTTGAACTTGGTACATTATCACAAGTAAAAGCGGATGCTATTGCTCATGCAGCTGACGAAATCATGGCTGGTAAATGGGACAGCGAATTCCCACTAGTTATTTGGCAAACAGGTAGCGGTACTCAAACAAACATGAATGTTAATGAAGTAATCGCACACTTAGGTAACGAATACCTTGAAGCACAAGGTAGTGAAGAACGCCTACACCCAAATGACGATGTGAATAAATCTCAAAGCTCAAACGACTCGTTCCCGACTGCAATTCATATTGCAACTTCAATTGCAGTAGAAAAGAACTTACTTCCTGCTTTACGTCAAATTAAAGCAACTTTAAAAGCAAAATCTGAAGAATTTATGCAACTAATTAAAATTGGTCGTACACACTTACAAGATGCGACTCCTTTAACATTAGGCCAAGAAATTAGCGGTTGGTTACACATGATCGAAAAATCAGAAGAAATGATTGAAGAAAGTTCTAAACATATGCTAGAACTTGCAATCGGTGGTACTGCAGTAGGTACTGGTTTAAATGCTCCTGATGGCTTCGATGAAAAAGTAGTTACTGTATTAGCTAAAGAAACAGGTTTAAAATTCGTTGCATCACCAAACAAATTCCATGCACTAACTTCTCATGACCAAATGGTAACAGCTCACGGTGCTATGAAAGCTCTAGCTGCAGACATGATGAAAATTGCCAACGATGTTCGTTGGTTAGCTTCAGGTCCTCGTTCTGGTTTTGGTGAAATCTCAATCCCAGAAAATGAACCAGGTTCATCAATTATGCCAGGTAAAGTAAACCCAACTCAATGTGAAGCTGTCACAATGGTAGCTGTACAAGTTATGGGTAATGACGTAACTCTTGGCTTCGCCGCTTCTCAAGGTAACTTCGAATTGAACGTATTCAAACCAGTAATACTTTATAACTTCATGCAATCTGTTGAATTACTATCTGACGTAATCCGCAGCTTCGACGAACACTGCTTACAAGGTATTACTGCTAACGAAGATAAACTTGAACACTTCTTAAACAACTCACTAATGTTAGTAACTGCTCTTAACCCATACATTGGTTATGAAAATGCAGCTAAAATTGCTAAACATGCACATAAAAATGGTCTAACATTAAAAGAGGCAGCACTAGAAACTGGTCTTCTAACAGAAAAACAATTCAACGAATGGGTTGTTCCAAGTAAAATGATTAAATTCTAACATTTATCATTCACATAAAAAAGCCTGAGTACAAGATACTCAAGCTCCAGACTGTAGACAATCTCGGGAAATTTCGAGTTTGCCTACAGTCTTTTTATTTAAAAAAGAGAAGATCCATAAGACCGTTGATTTCCACTTCGAGCGGACGCTTTCCGCGGGCGGGGCCGAGCTGCTTCCTTCGCGTTGCTCAGTCCAGGGTCTCGACTGTCCCGTTTTTGAGGCCACTGAAAAACCATTTTGCCCCTAATTTTTATAGTACAAATCTGCTATAGCATGAAGTGGAATCAGCTTCGCTTTCCGCGGGCGAACCGACGAGCCTCCTCGCTGTGCTCCTGCATCGCTTTGCTAGCTTCGTCGCAGAAAAAATTTCGCTGTGGGGTCTCTCTGGCTCGCTTTCCCGCAGGAGTCTTCGCTAATTCCACTTCAACAAAAATTGTATCACAAAATTTTATTATTAAAATTCATGTATTTTGACTTTTTCAGTGGCCTCGTTTTGTCACAGGGTCTTTTTTATTTTTTCAAAAACTCAAGAAATGTCTCGGTTGTTTTAGAAAGGAATGGCGTATTGAGATGAATGGCATGGAAGTCACGATTATAATTGTATTTATCCTTTAAAACAATCTGTAACCTGTTTAACTGCATTTCATTTTTAATTGTCCATTCAGAGAGTAGTGCAACCCCTAGACCATTTGTAACGGCTTCTTTTATGAGCTGTGTGCTGCCAAATTCTAATATACGCTGAGGTACAATATTATGTTCATTTATAAAATGTTCGAATGCTTCACGAGTACCTGACCCCTGTTCTCGAATAATCCATGTTTGATCATTTAAGTTATGCACAGCTTGTTCAGACTTTGCAACAATCACCATGTGGTCTGTCGCAATTTTGTGCATAACAATTCGTTTATTGTGAATAGATCCCTCAATTATCCCCAAGTCTAAAGTTTGGTTAATGACTTTATCAGCGATTTCGGTTGTATTATCTATATAAATACGTGGTATTACTTGTGGATAATCTGTTAAGAATAATGCTAAACGCTTAGGAAGTAGATATTCACCATATGAATAACTTGCTCCGAGGAGTAATTCACCGGCAACATGATTCGTTAGATCGTCCAATGCTCGATTCATTTTTGTGGATAACATGTTTATTTCTTTTCCATAGTAGAACACAATATCTCCAGCTTTAGTAAGCTGTATCTTTTTTTGAGAGCGATCAAAAAGTTGAACGTTCAGCTCATCTTCTAAACTTTTTATATATTGACTAACAGCAGGTTGTGTCATATACAACTCTTCTGCGGCACGTGAGAAATTCATATTCTTGACCACTTTTAAAAAAACTTGGAGTTTATCAGCCATAATACTCCTCCCTTTTATAAGTAAACGCTTATGATATGGATAAAAATGATTAATTATCTTTTTTGCTATCTTCATCCTATCATGAATATAGAAATCAAAATAGGAGATGAGCAAATGCAACTATCTGCAGGTTTTATTAAAGGAACATTTTTTACGATTGCTATTGCGATTGTATCCTTTTTATTGAGTAAATTGCCAATCTTAAATTATTTAGGGTCATTAGCAATTGCAATAATTATTGCTGTTATTATTAGAAATACACTACCTTATCCACAACAGTGGAAAAGTGGATTGGATTTCTCATCTAAGAAAATCTTACGTTTTGCTATCATTTTATATGGAATCCGATTAAATATTGCTGTTGTTGTAAACGAAGGACTACCGTTAATTGCTAGAGCGGCTGGTGTTATTGTTGGAGCTATTTTATTAACAATTATCATCGGAAAACTATTAGGAGTAGAAGAAAAATTAATGATGTTACTGGCATTTGGTACAGGGATTTGTGGTGCAGCAGCTATAGCCGCGGTTTCGCCAATTTTAAAAGCTAAAGAAGAAGATACAGCAATGTCTGTTGGTATGATTGCTTTAATGGGAACAATTTTCTCCTTAATTTATCCGACTGTTGGTCATTTGTTGAACTTAACGCCAGAAGCTTATGGGTACTGGTCAGGGTATAGTTTACATGAGATTGCACACGCTGCTTTAGCAGGAGCAGCATTTGGTGATGCTTCACTAACGCCAGCTCTATTGTCAAAACTAAGTCGTGTATTATTATTATTCCCGGTAACATTATTGCTTGTTGGGTTTATGAAGATTAAAAATGGTGGAACTGGTCAAAAAGCCTCCTTTCCATATTTCTTATTAGGATTCTTAGTAGTTTCAGCTCTCGGTACATGGGGTACACAACAAGGATGGCTTAGTGAAGGGATGCAAA
>DATMJF010000551.1:0-2638 GCA_035554455.1 Rummeliibacillus sp. | reverse complement strand
ACTGTTAAAGTAACAATTGAAAATTGTTTAACTTTATGAAGCTGAACATCTGGACCCAAAATAATGGAAGTGTAAGTCGTCAAATCTGATAGAATATCCGCAGATTTACGAATAACCTGTTCCGTTTCCATCATCCGATCTTGGAATAAGGATTGGATGGTTTTGATATCTTGAGTAGTAATAACTTGAGGCTTTAACAAATGATCTACATAAAATCTATAACCTTTTTCTGAAGGTACTCGTCCAGAAGAAGTATGGGTTTTCTCTAAGAAACCTAATTCCTCTAAATCAGCCATTTCGTTTCGTATCGTGGCTGCACTAAAGGTCATGCCTTCCTTCTTCGCAATTTGGCGAGATCCTACAGGTTGCGCTGTCCCTATGAAGTCATCTATGATTACTTGCAAAATTTGCAACTTTCGATTTGTTAGCATGATCATCACCTCTCGTTGTTAGCACTCACCATCGAGGAGTGCTAATACAATTATTAATTTATCACCTCTATATAATGATGTCAACGGAAATGCACAGGTTTATAGTAAAAATTCTTCAAATACTTCATTTCCTACAAAACGTCCATTTCGAGTTAGTTTTATATAATCATCATCAATTGCTATAAACCCTTTATGAACAAGCTCTTTCAATTGTTTTTCATAAATACTTTCTATTGTACAATTGAATTTTTCGATAAAATGTTTTTTACTTACACCTGCTATTTTTCGTAGACCTAAAAAGAGTTCTTCTTCAATTCTTTCTTGCTTTGTTTCAGTATGTGTTTCATTGATTGGCTTTTCTCCATTTGAGATTGCTACCATGTATTTTTTTAATGGTCCATGGTTTGAATAACGTATACCATTAATATATCCATGTGCACCTGCACCAAACCCAACATATTCATCATTATCCCAATAAATACGATTATGGATTGACGAATAACCGTCTTTACTAAAATTACTTATTTCATATTGATGCAAACCATGTTGCTCCATTTGCTGCATCAGTACGTCATACATTTCAGCCTCTAAATCCTCTCCAGGTAATCGAAGTTTTCTTTTCGCCATTAAATTATAAAAAATGGTCTTTGGTTCAACAATTAAAGAATATGCTGAAAAATGCGGTAGCTGTAAAGAAAATGCAATATCTAAAGTTTTCTTCCACTGCTGCATAGTTTGTCCTGGTAATCCATACATTAAGTCGACACTTATATTCTCAAATCCAGTATTCTTAGCATCTTCAATTGTTTTGAAAACATGTTCATTTGAATGTGTTCGACCCAATTTTTTTAATAATTCGTCTTGGAATGCTTGTACACCTAAGCTAAGACGATTGACACCGCCATTATAGAGCACTTTCAATTTTTCTTTTGTCAGTTCATCCGGATTTGCTTCTGATGTAAATTCTGTGACATGTTCTATCGGTATATACATACGTATTAACTCTAATAGTCTATTCAATTGTTCAGGTGATAATGAAGTGGGTGTGCCACCACCTAAAAAAATTGTTTCAATGTTTGAAAAATCATGATCACGAGTCCATAAGCGCATTTCTTCGCCTAAGGATTCAATATATTCATCGACTGGCTGATTTTTAAAAAATACTTTGTTGAAGTCGCAATAGTTGCAAATCTGATGGCAAAACGGGATATGAATATAAACACCTCTAGCCAATCTAAAACCCTCTTTCATATAAAGTGAAACTTCCATCAGTGGGGGGCTTTATCCCCCACTGATGGTTAGTAGAACCAATCGGGCTTTTACGGGCAGTTATCCCTCCTATCTTCTCCTTTGCTTCTCACTCAATTTTAAGGTAGGGGTCTTACTGCCCGTTAATGCGGGATAAATTCATACAAATTGACATTAGATATAGTTTAATGTATTTCTCTCTATTATCAAAATGACATGAATTATTCTAGAAGATGAAGAACCATCAATCCCTTAAAAGTATTGAACGGATCCAATTGAAAACGTCTCTTCAGTTTTTTACAAAGCTACTAAAATAACGCTTTCGTCTGGTTGCCTTAGATGGATATAAAAAAACCGTATGCTTTATAACATACGGCTTTGGTCATTATTATTTTGAATATGTAAATCGATTTAAGTTAAAGCACTCATCACAAGCTACTTCAATTTCCATTACACCTTTTGATGTAAATATAAGTTTTGCAATATTACCTTCCATTTCACGTGCCGCATTTACTGTATGTGGTGTGATTGGTGGATTGAAATAAACAGCTTTCCATTCAAATTCATGACCACAATTAAAACATTGATGCGTGTTTTTTATCTTTTCAAGATTTTTCATGGGTATCGCCTCCATATCTATTATTTCATATTCGAATTTGAGATGACAGTAGATAAAGTGTCTATTTATGGAAACTTTAATGCTATCGGGCATTTCAAAATAAAATATTAACATGATGTGGAATCAGCTTCGCTTTCCACTGGCGAACCGACGAGCCTCCTCGCTGTGCTCCTGCATCGCTTTGCTAGCTTCGTCGCAGTAAAAATTTCGCTGTGGGGTCTCTCTGGCTCGCTTTCCCGCAGGTAAAGATTGCTCCTGCGATTACTCGTCGCAGAAAATTCTTCTTGCTCCTGGAGCAAAAAGAATTTTCGCTGATTCCACTTCAACAAAAATTGCATCA
>DATMJF010000550.1:0-15256 GCA_035554455.1 Rummeliibacillus sp. | reverse complement strand
ATATTACCGTCATTATCAATAACAGGTGCTTTCCCTCTAATAGCTTCACCAAGAGTACCTTTTGCTTCAGATATATATGATTCACCATTTACTAAAGCTCTCTCATTATCATCACCGACCATTTTTTGTCCAATTCGATCTTTTACGGGGTGAGCGTACCGGACTCCATATTTATTGCCAATGACTACATATTCAGCATTGGATTCAATTCGAATCTTTTCCGCAATAGGTTGCAGTATCTTAGTGGGATTAGTAGAATGAAAAGCTTCTACTACATCAGAGCGATTTGCAGTTGTTTTTGCAATACTTAGAGCTTGAGCACCAATTTGTGTTTCTATTGCTCTTGATATGGTAAAGTAAAATAAAACACCAATAACTATAGCTAAGAATGTGACAAAAAGTGCACCGAACAGGAAAATTCTTCGTTGTAGATTCATAGTCCGCAAGATAATCACTACCTTACCTAAAATATTAAAAATTGAATATTAGCACAAATTATATGGCGCTAATTATCAGATTAATTATAATTATCTTACATTTTTTCTTGTTGGAAGAAAAGATAGGTTTATTTAAACAAAGAGAATAATTTACGAATACTAGGAGAGAGAAAAATGGAATTAGGTTTAAAAGGAAAAGTTGCAGTTGTAACAGGTGCAAGCAAAGGCATTGGTCTTGCAACAGCAACGAAACTAGCATCAGAAGGTGCAAATGTTATTATTTGTGCAAGAACAGCTTCTTCACTTGATGAAGCTGCTAAACGAATATTAGATGAAACAGGTATAGAAGTGTTAACTGTAGTAGCTGATGTTACTAAAGAAGAAGATTGTCAAAATGTTATTGCAAAAGCCGTAGAGAAATTTGGCAAGTTAAATATTTTGGTCAATAATGCGGGTACTTCATTAGCCCACTCTTTCTTAGAAGTGGATTCTGATTTCTGGAAAAGTGATTTAGATTTAAAATTATTTGGCGCAATTTATACATCAAAAGCAGCATTGCCTCACATGGAACAAGCAGGTGGAGGCGCTATTGTAAATGTCACAGCAGTATTTGGCAAAACGCCACCCAAATCTTCACTACCAACAACTGTTAGCCGTGCTGCAGGAATGGCTTTAACAAAAGCGATGAGTAAAGATGTAGGGACAATGAATGTTCGAGTGAATACAGTCTGCATAGGATTAATTCGCAGTGCCCAAATTGAGCGTAAATGGCAAGCTGAAGCTCCTGAATTGACTTGGGAAGAATATTCAAGAAAAGTGGGCAAGTCGATTCCTCTTGGACGTATAGGGGATACAGAAGAAGCGGCTAATGTGATTACATTCTTAGTTTCTGATGCAGCTTCCTATGTAAGTGGTACTGCTGTAAATATTGATGGAGGATCCGCTCCTGCATTATAAAAATTGAATTGAATGTTTAGAGCTAATGTTTTCTATCCATGATTAACTTCTCAAATTGAAAAAATAATCGAATAAAATGACCTAAAATCATCTTTAACGTAGAATACGTTGGAGGTGATTTTCTTTTTTCAGAAAATGCAAGTAGTACCACTTGGAAAATAAAAGTATAAATATAATTTACTAGAATTTAATTGTTTATTGTAGGATTTTTTATAATTCCATAGATTCAAATTTAAAATGTGTACACATTTTATACAAATTATGTCCACAAAAAGTTCAAATTACGAAAAATAATTGCCCAATTCGAGTTTTTTTTATTTTTTTATTAACAATATGGATGTATAATTTCAAATGGATTGAGTGGGTGATTGAAAATCCTCAGGAGAAAAGGGTGCGTAAACTTGGGTGCCTGATTTTCACTGTATAGATTGTGAGAATAGTTAACTATTGTCCGTTCATATGACAGGAGCTATTAAACCATTGAGTGAATTTCATATGCTCACATATCTATAACTGTAGCAATCTTCAATCAGAAAGCTAATTCAATAGATTTTAGAAGGACAGTTAATATTTTTAGAGGAAGAATACTTCCAAAAAATATTTTAAAAGTGTTAATTGTTTTTTGAGAAGGGAGTACATTATGAAGAAAAAAGTGCTTATTATGCCTGCCATTATGGCGTTCATGACATTGATATTATCAGGATGTCAGCCATTGCTGATATTCGATACAAAAGGCCCGAATGCGAAAACTTTATCAGATACAATCATCTTTTCAATTTTAGTGATGGCTGTTATCTTATTGGTTGTATATGTATTGTTTGTCTTCATGTTGTCGAAATATCGTGCATCAAAACAACCAGCAGGTTATGAACCGCCACATGAAGAGGGTAGTACAAAGTTAGAAATTATATGGACGGTTATTCCGATTGTTATAGTAACAGTTTTATCTATTGTAACGATATTTACAACATCAAAAGTTGAACATCAACAAACAGGTTATGATAACAAAAAGCCGCTTGTTATTTATGCATCATCATCAGATTGGAAATGGCACTTTAGCTATCCAGAGCAAAATATTGAAACAGTTAATTATGTAAATATACCAACAGATCGTCCAATTGAATTTAGATTATATTCATATGGTCCAATTACAAGTTTCTGGATTCCACAGTTAGCCGGTCAAAAATATGCTATGAGTGATATGGTAAATAAACTTCACCTTGCTGCTGATGTAGAAGGATCATATATGGGTCGTAACTCTAACTTTAATGGTGAAGGTTTTGCGGAGATGGAGTTTGAAACTCAAGCAATGTCACAAGATAAATTTGACAAATGGGTAAAAGATGTAAAAGCAAATGAACCAAAACTAACTGAAGCAAAATTCAATAAATTACTAAAAACTTCCTTTGTAGGTCGTGAAAGTTTCTCTTCTACACACTTATCATTCAGTCCAGCTCCAGAAATGGATATGAGCAAAATGGGTGATATGAAAGGTATGGATATGAGTAAACAAACTGACAAATCACACAAAAAAGATTCACACAATATGGACAACATGGGTGATATGGAAGGCATGGATATGTCTAAATAATAAGGTATCGCTTCAATTTTGTAATAATAGAAATGAGGCAAGAAAGGAGTTACACACATGAACATGGAAGAATTATTCGCTCCGATGAAAGAGCCGATGATTTTGGGTGCAGCAATTAGTATCGTTGTTGGCGCTATTGCCATTGTTGTCGGTTTGACCTACTTCAAAAAGTGGGGATGGCTTTACAAAAACTGGCTTACTACTGTTGACCATAAAAAAATTGGTGTCATGTATATCTTAGTAGCATTGATTATGCTATTTAGAGGTGGTATTGATGCATTATTAATGCGTGCACAAACATCAGTTCCTGAAAACAAATTGCTTAACGCTGAGCATTATAATGAAATTTTCACAACACATGGTTTAGTCATGATTCTATTCATGGCAATGCCATTTATCATAGGTTTGATGAATGTCGTTGTACCACTTCAAATTGGTGCACGAGATGTGGCATTCCCAAGATTAAATGCACTTAGCTTCTGGTTATTCGCAGCTGGATGTGGATTATTAAATGTATCATTCATAATTGGGGGATCACCAAACGCAGGTTGGACATCTTATTTCCCATTAGCAGGTACTGAATTTAACCCTGGCGTTGGTAATAACTATTATGCTTGGTCTTTACAAATCGCTGGTCTTGGTACTTTAATGACTGGTATTAACTTCATTGCTACAATCATGAAAATGCGTGCACCAGGTATGAAATTAATGAAAATGCCAATGTTCACTTGGTCAGCATTAATTACAAATGTTATTATTACATTTGCATTCCCAGTATTAACTGTAGCACTTGCATTGATGACTTTAGACCGTCAATTTGGTACTAAATTCTTTGCTATGCAAGATGGTGGTATGGATATGCTTTGGGCTAACTTGTTCTGGGTTTGGGGACATCCTGAAGTTTATATCGTTATCCTACCAGCATTTGGTATTTACAGTGAGATTATCTCAACATTCTCACGCAAAAACTTATTTGGTTATAAATCAATGGTAATGAGTATGGTTGTTATTTCATTACTATCATTCATGGTATGGGTTCACCACTTCTATACTATGGGACATGGTGTAATGGTTAATAGTATTTTCTCTATTACAACAATGCTTATAGCCGTTCCAACTGGTGTTAAAATATTTAACTGGTTGCTAACAATGCGACACGGGAAAATTACATTTACAACACCAATGCTTTGGGCATTAGCATTTATTCCAATCTTCACAATTGGTGGGGTTACAGGGGTAATGCTTGCAATGTCAAGTGCGGACTATCAATATCACAATACAATGTTCTTAGTTGCTCACTTCCACTATGTATTAATCCCAGGTACAGTATTTGGGGTATTAGCAGGTTATCATTTCTGGTGGCCAAAAATCTTTGGTTTCCGTTTGAATGAAAAATTAGGTAAATCAGCTTTCTGGACTATTGTAGTAGGCTTTAACGTAGCCTTCTTCCCACTATTTATCTTAGGTTTAGATGGCTATGCACGTCGTATGTACACATACTCAGCTGACACAGGTTATGGTCCATTAAGTATGGTATCGTTCATTGGTGCTATTGCAATGGCAGTAGGCTTTATGTTAATTTGCTATAACATTTACTACAGCTTCCGTCATAGTCCACGTGATGAAAATGGCGACCCATGGGATGCACGTTCTCTTGAATGGGCGACACATAGTCCGGTTCCAGAATACAATTTCGCTGTCGTACCAAAAATCAATCAATTAGATGAATTCTGGTATGCGAAAAAAGAAGGAAGAGATATTACAGCAGGCAAATATGAACGTATTCATATGCCAAACAACAGTGGCGCTCCAATGTGGATGGCTGGTGTAATGTTCTTATTCTCATTCTTCTTCGTATTTAGTGTTTGGTCTCTAGTAATCGTATTTGGTGTTCTAACATTAGGATTTATGGCTTATCGTTCATTTGAAAAAGATGATGGTCATTATATTGAAGTGGCTGAAATCGAAGCAACTGAACGTCGATTGAGAGGTGAAAAATAATGTCAAAAGTAAACAAATCAGTTCCATTAGAGTACAGCACAGAAGAAAATGATTTAAAAATCTTTGGTTTCTGGGTTTTCCTTGGTGCCGAAATAATCCTCTTTGCGACATTATTTAGTGTGTATTTTTCATTAGTTGATCGCACAGGTTCAGGTCCAATAGGTAAAGAATTATTTGAAATGCCACCAGTATTGGTAGAAACTTTTGCTCTATTAACTAGTAGTTTCTTAATTGGTTTAGGTGTTCATGCAATGCGTATTGGACGTACTAAAGCAATGATGGTATTCTACATCTTAACTTTACTTCTAGGTGCAGTCTTCCTAGGCGTTGAAGTTAATGAATTCCTAACATATATTCATGATGGTGCTACAATTCAAACAAGTGCCTTCCTGTCTATTTTGATGACTTTACTAGGTACTCACGGTCTCCATGTAACATTCGGTCTATTATGGGGATCAAGTATCTTAATGCAAGTTAAAAAACGTGGATTAAATGCTAAAACAGCAAATAAAGCATTTATCTTCTCTCTATACTGGCACTTCCTTGATGTTGTATGGATCTTCATCTTCAGCTTTGTTTATTTGAAAGGAGTGTTGTAATAATGAAAGAACTATTTCCAAAAGAGCATGTAATGGGCTTTGTGGGTTCTCTTGTTTTAACACTCTTAGCATTGACTGTGATAATGTTTAAAGGTATGTCTAACGGTGTTGCTATTACAATTCTACTTGTCACAGCTGCTGCACAAGCAATTGTACAGTTAGTATTGTTCATGCATATCGGTGAAACAGAAGATAAGAAAGCTTTATACGTTACAATTATTTACTCAGTAGTCGTTGGTTTAATCACTGTATTCGGTACATTGCTTGCAATGGTTTGGGGATACATGTAAAACGAACAAAAAAAAGCAGCACAACAATTTCGTTGTGCTGCTTTTTTTCTTACATTTCATCACAAAATTGCTTTAGTAAAACAGCTAGCCATCTTAGATGATTACTAGAAGTTAGATTGGAGGACATTCCTAATAACAATGCCTTACGTGGTTGTTCTTTTTGTAATTCTTCAATGAGAAGTTCAAATGTGTCTGTCAAAAGAGCATCATCTTCATAACTATCTTTGCAGTTTTCAATTTCAGCGATAATATCATTTTTTTGAATATGCACGGTATTCCGAGGATCTTGTTCATACATTTCTTTCGTAATCAAAGGTTTCACATTCGCTTCTACTAGTGTATCAATACGATTTACCAAAAGTTTACTTAATTCATAATAGTCAATTGACTGTTTTTGAATTACAATAAATTCAGCGTAACCTTTCATCATACCCCTTATACATATTAGTAAATCATACTGACTATCTTCAATTTTAGAATTATATACTTCTCGCAGAAGCATTAAGGTCATTTGATCAGCGACTCGAAAATGATCATGAATATTTTCCATCACGTCTTTATCAACAATATTGATAAGCTCCTTTATATGAGTTGAGATAAAAGGTGAGTTTTTTTCGAATAACTGAAATGATAAAACAAAATATTGCGTTAGTTTTTCTTTTGGTTCTGCTTGTAAATTAAAAATTTTTTGATAACTTGATGCCATATCTCGAACGATATACTCGGAAATTGCTATTAAAAGTTCCTCTTTTGATTTAAATGAAAGATAAAACGCTCCTTTTGATATGCCACATGCATTTGTGATGTCTTGGATAGACGTAGACGCTATTGTACGCTCCGATAAGATCTCTATGGATTTTTTGATAATTAGATCACGTTTTGACATATTTTCACTCTTTCTATAATTCTTTCTATACTATGGTTTGACTTTTGACTAGCTAGTCATTATTATATTGAATTGTGACCAGTAAGTCAAAAAAGGACGGTGTATAATGAACTCGCTTATTAAATTTGTATTGAAAAATAAACTGGCAGTATGGCTACTATCGATTATTATCGCTGTTGCCGGGGTATATTCAGGACTAAAGATGAAGTTAGAAACATTACCTGATATTACAATTCCAGTTGCAACGGTAACAACTGTTTATCCAGGTGCAACACCACAACAAGTAGCTGATGACATATCAATCCCATATGAAAAAGCAGTGAATCATTTAAAGGGTGTTTCAGCTGTTTATTCCAATTCCTATCAAAATGCTTCAAGTCTACAAATAGAGTTTAAGTATGGTACGGACATGAAAGAAGCAGTTAGTAATATTAAGGAAGTACTAGAAAAAGTAGAACTTCCTGAAACTGCTCAAAAGCCGACTGTAGATCGTGTTAATATCAATGCTTTCCCTGTTGTAGCTTTAAGTGTTGCAAATAAGGATCAATCTATTGCAGATTTAACAAAAACAACTGAAAACTATTTTGTACCTAAATTAGAAGGTATTGATGGCGTTGCATCTGCAACAGTAACAGGCCAACAAGTAGAAAAAGTAGAACTAACTTATGACCAAAAGAAATTAACTAAATATGGCTTAACAGAAGATGCGATTAAGCAATATGTAAAAGCAATGGATGCAAAAGTTCCACTAGGTATGTTCCAATTCAAGGATGAAGAACAGTCAGTTGTTGTTGATGGTAAAATGACAACAATTAAAGACTTGAAAAACTTAGAAATTCCAGTAACAATGCAAAGCTCAGCAGCAAGTTCAGTGGCTGCACAAGCGCAAGCACGATCTGCACAAGCGCAAGCATCTCAAGGGGCAGCAGGGACTCAAGCAGCACTACAAGCTCCACAAACAAAACCATTTGTAAAGTTAGGTGAATTAGCTTCTATTAAAGTAGTTGGTGAAGTTGAATCAGTATCTCGGACAAATGGGAAACCTGCGATATCTGTACAAGTAGTAAAATCTCAAGATGCAAATACTGTTGATGTGGTAAATGATGTTAAAGATGAAGCAAAGAAATTCGAAAAAGAAAACAAAGGTATGGATATTGAGGTAACACTCGATCAAGGCCAACCAATTCAAGACTCTGTAAATACGATGTTTGATAAATTGTTATACGGTGCAATCTTTGCATTTATCATCATCATGTTATTCCTACGTAATTTCCGTTCAACGATTATTTCAGTTGTATCTATTCCGATGTCGTTATTAATTGCAGTAATTGCATTAAAACAAATGGATATCTCATTAAATATGATGACATTAGGGGCTATGACAGTAGCAATAGGTCGTGTAATCGATGACTCGATTGTTGTTATTGAAAATATTTATCGAAGAATTTACCTTGAAGGGGAGAAATTGCATGGTAGAGCTTTAATTCGTGAAGCTACGCTTGAAATGTTCAGACCCATTTTATCTTCAACAGTGGTAACAATTGCCGTGTTCTTGCCACTTGGATTAGTTGGAGGTATGGTCGGAGAGTTATTCTTACCATTCGGTTTAACGATGGCATTTGCGTTAATCGCATCATTGATTGTTGCCATAACAATTGTTCCAGCCTTGGCACATGCATTATTTAAAAAAGAACTGTATGGCAAAGTACAAACTAAAAAAGAAGAACATGGTGCATTAGCAAGAGGGTATAAACGAATTCTATCATGGGTATTAGACCATAAATTAATAACTTCTATAGGATCGATTATAATTCTTGTAGCAAGCCTATTCTTAGCACCATTGGTCGGATTTAGTTTCTTACCAGATGATCAACAAAAAATGGTGTACTTAACCTATACACCTGAACCTGGTGAAACACGTGATAAGGTCATTGATGATGTAGAAGTAATCGAAAAAATGATTATGGATAAAAAGAATGTTAAGACAGTCCAATCATCTGTCGGCGGGTCTAATCCGATGATGCCGGGTCAATCAAATGGTGCTTTAGTATATGTCATCTATGATTCTGATACTAAAAACTTTAGTAATCTAAAAGAAAACCTTATTAAAGAAGTTCAAGATGTTAATCAGAAAGGTACATGGAAAAGCCAAGACTTCTCATCTTCAGGATCAAGTAATGAACTTTCATATTCAATCTACGGTAACACAGTAGAAGATATCAAACCAGTTGTAAAAGATATAGAAAAAATTATGAAAGACCAAGATAACTTAAAAGATGTTAAATCTTCATTAGCTGAAAATTATACAGAAAAAACATTAGTAATTGATCAAGATAAAGCAAAAGTTTTAGGATTAACAACAGGACAAATTGCGATGGCGATTAATCCAAATACACAAACTGAAGTTTTAACAACAGTCACAAGAAATGGTAAAGAACTTGATGTTAATGTTCATAAAGAGGCAGCTTCTCCAGATAAATTCCAAGAAGTACTAGATGAAGAGATTGATACACCTTTAGGCAAAAAAGTAAAAGTTTCAGATGTTGTTGATGTTAAAGAAGGTACAACTTCAACACAAGTAAACCGTAGTAAAGGTAAAATTTATGCTAGTGTCACAGCAACTGTTACATCAAAAGATATAACAAAAGCATCTTCAGGAGTTCAAAAAGCAATTGATAAACTAGATTTACCAAATAATGTAGAAGTTAATACAGGCGGAGTTACAGCAGATATGAAAGAAGCCTTCACCCAATTAGGGTTAGCGATTGCTGCTGCTATTGCAATTGTATACTTTACATTAGTTGTAACATTTGGTGAAGGTTTAGCTCCATTTGCTATCCTATTCTCATTACCATTTACAGTTATCGGAGCACTTGTTGCATTGTGGATTTCAGGGGAAACAATCAGTGTATCATCCATGATTGGGTTATTGATGTTAATAGGAATCGTGGTAACAAATGCCATTGTATTAGTAGACCGCATCATCCATATGGAGCATGCTGGTAAAACAATGCGTGAAGCAATACTTGAAGCGGGTGCAACTCGTTTACGTCCAATCCTAATGACAGCCATTGCAACTATCTGTGCATTAATTCCATTAGCGATGGGGGCAGAAGGTGGCGGCCTTATTTCAAAAGGTGTAGGTGTGACTGTAATCGGTGGTTTAATCAGTTCTACGATTTTAACATTGTTAATCGTTCCGCTGGTATATGAACTAATTTCAAAAATCTTGAAAAAAGACCGTGCCCACGAAAACAAAGAAGATTAATTAAATATTTGCTAGGTACTTAGCTAGCTTTTGTAGAATATTCTACAAAGGCTAGCTTTTTTAATTAAGTGTTAAAGCAGATTGTAAAGCGTGAAGTAGACGAGTTTGGAAAATTCTGATAAATTGTAATGTATTAATAAATAAAGGGGTGTTCTGTTATGCAACAATATGGATTGAAGTTTTTAAGAATAATAGGGCAAATAGCAGTTTTATATTTATTATCCGAATTTGGAAAGTGGTTAATGGCAATTTTACATATTAAATTCCCGGGAAGTATCATTGGGCTAGTCATTTTATTTATTTTATTAATAACGAAAATTATTCCTGAAAGTTGGATCGCAAGTGGAGCTGAGATATTGCTTGCTTATATGACATTATTCTTTATACCAGTAACTGTGGGGATCGTTAATTATTCTGAGCTGCTATCATGGCAAGGATTGGTCATTATTGGAATCATTTTAGTAAGTACAATTGTTTCAATAGTTGCTTCTGGAAAAACAACGCAAATGATAGAAATTCATCTAGAAAAACAAAAAGAAGTTCAAATGGAAAATCTCAAGGAAGCGTGCTTTGAAAATATACAACAAAAAGGGGAGGCTTAATATGCTTGCTATAATTATTTGTGTGTCCACTGTAGTTGTATTTTTTCTAATGAAAAAAGTGTATGAACGTTTTTACCATCCAATTCTATTTCCTGTATTTACAAGCGCAATCATCATAGTTGGTGCTTTGTTTATATTTCATATACCATATGAAATGTACATGGTTGGAGGTCAATGGATTGATCGACTCCTTGGACCCGCTGTAGTGAGTCTAGCATTACCTTTATATAGACAAAGAGAATTAATCAAAAAGAATTATAAGGCAATCATTACTGGAATTGCAGTTGCAATGATAGCAGGTATTGGCAGTGTTTTGTCGTTTGCGGTTTTATTTCGTATAGAAAATGAGTATATGATGACATTGATTCCAAAATCAATAACATCTCCTGTCGCGATGCAGATTAGTAATGTAATAGGTGGAAATCCGACATTAGCAGCAGTGTTTGTCATTATTACTGGAATGATTGGTGCTATATTCGGACCATATCTCTACAAAATTTGCAAAATTGACACCGCAATCGCAAGAGGAGTCTCAATGGGGAGTAGTGCTCATGGTATAGGGATAGGCAAACTTACTGAGTATGGAGAAAGAACATTGTCTATGGGGTCGGTTTCGATGACATTGACTGCAGTTATAGGGGCGATCTTGTTACCGATATTCGTTACAATATTTTTATAGAATAAAGTCATTTCCCAGGGAATATACTATTAACAGACGACGAGAAAAGTTGCAGTCCATTTCCAATAGAGTTTACAATAATAATGTGAAACAATTTGGTATAATACCAAGATGAAGGTAGGGAATCATATGGAATACTCATATCCATTTTCAATCAATTGGTCTACAGATGAAATAGTTGATGTGATTGCATTTTTTCAAACTATTGAAAAGGCATATGAAAATGGCGTAAAACGTGAAGAAGTGTTATCAAAGTATCGCCGTTTCAAAGAAATTGTGCCTTCTATGGCAGAAGAAAAAACTATTTTCCGTGAATTTGAAGAAGAAAGTGGTTATGTCAGCTACGATATTGTAAAACAGACGAAAACGAGTCAAAATGGCACAATTATTAAAGGTATTAGCAAACGCAGAAGATAATTAAAAAGCAATCGGTATACTCAGTAGTCGAGAAATAGCCGATTGCTTTTACACTATTATTTTTTGTTTACCATAATATTATAAATTGGGATCAGTGCATCAAAGGTTTCTTCCGCTATTTTTTCAAATTCTTTTGCGGAAAGTTTGACTGTTTTTTCCTTTGGTAATTGTAGACCAATCATGAATTCCCCTTTTTTTACATCACGTAAACGGGTTAGAAGTTTTTCGAGTGAACCGTCTTTCATTGCATCCACTAGAGGAATGCCATTTGGATCAAAATGATCTCCTGTAATAAAAAAAGTTTCAGGAAGTTCATTGAAAGAATTCACATTATTTAGTAGATTACTAGCTATTTCTTTTTTTGTAGGTGCTTCATAAATGGCACAAAGAAGGATAAAAATATGCGATTTAAAAAGTCCGATTTCGAAGTGTGGAAGGGCCTTGTACCCACGTTTATTTGTTGCAAATGCTACCCAACTATCGATAGGTGGATTCACCTTTCGTCTTGCATGTTTTGCTACATGTGGGTAAAACTCTTCCCCTATTTTCGAAGAAAAGTATGTACTAAATGTTGTTCCAAGTTCTTCAAATTTAGGGCGTACATTCTTGATAAGTGCTGACATACGTTGTTCAAGTCCAGGTGTTGTAAAGACTTCAAAGTCTTTGTTAGTCCATTTTACTGTCAATTTTTTCTCTCCTTTTTTTAACTTTATGTTTATTTTATTTGAAAAATGGGAAAAAATCTTGTAGAAGGACTTACCATTCTTCGTACAGTGAATATAATGTAGAAAATGGTCAGAAAATTCCATCTTCTTATCATTTTAACATCAAATTAAAGGAGCTGATCAGCATGAAACAAGTCGTTCATATTATTCGTAAAGTGGATTTTGAAAAGCAATATATTAAAGGTCTTCATTTAGAAGTGGATTATGAATTAGCTACATTATTTGATGCGATGCAATTGAATGATACAGAGCAGATTACTCAAAGTAAGGCGAGATTGGCTGAAATTCATATGGAACTGGAGGCATTCCATGCATTCGCCTAGATATAATGCAAAAAATTTAAGGTGACACTTGCTTATCATTATGAGAAGCAGGTGTTTTTTTTGTTATAATATACAAAAATTGAAATGCACTTTGTTTTTTTAGGAAAGGTGAGGAAATTATGCAGATTACTGAAGTTCATGAATTTGCAAAGGCCATCATTATGGAAGCGGGCGAACGCATACGAAGTTCATTTTCTGAAAAGTGGAAAATTGAGACGAAAGCGGATGCAAATGATTTAGTAACAAATATTGATCGCGAGACAGAATTATTTTTCATTGAAAAAATTAAAGCATTTGATCCATCACACAAAATTTTAGGTGAAGAAGGTATGGGTGAGAAAATTGATTCACTTGATGGCGTTGTATGGATAATTGATCCAATTGATGGAACGATGAATTTTATCCGTCAACATCGAAATTTTGCCATTTCAATTGGTGTTTATATTAATGGGGTTGGTAAGCTGGGATATATATATGATGTTATGAGGGACCAGTTATACTATGCAGAAGAGGGACATGGTGCCTTTATGAATGAAATTCCGTTAAAACCACTTGAAGCAATTTCATTAGATAAAGCAATTATTGGATTGAATGCCACTTGGGTGACGCCTAATAAGAAAATCGAGCATTCACCAATGATTGAACTCGTTCGCACAGTTCGAGGGACAAGGTCATATGGTTCAGCTGCTTTAGAAATAGCCTCTGTTGCTTGTGGAAGAATGGATGCATATATATCGATGAGATTATCTCCGTGGGATGTTGCAGGTGGTGTCGTGATTGCTAATGAGGTAGGTGCAATCGCCAGTAATTTAAAAAATGAATCTATAAACTTATTAAAACAAGATACTTTTATCGTAGCTAATCCTACGATTCACAGTGAAATTATTAATCATTATATTCAACTAAAATATGATAATCAATAAAAAAGGGATTGTCCTTGAAGTTGAAGAAACCCAACTTTTGAAGACAATCCCTTTTACTATATCCAGTTCCATACGCCAGCCCATCGAGGGTTCACACGACGTGAACTCAACCGCCTTTACCACAAGATGTGGTGAAATTAAGCTATCTTCCTCAAAATAATGCCTCCATCGAAAACTGAAAAGACGTTTTCGGCCAAAAGATTAACAGAGCTGTAGTAGTTGGACGAAACACATCAGCTTTTAATTTTATAATAAGCCTTGATCTCTGAATTGACGTTTTGTTTTAAAGGCAAAACCGAAAACAACACAAACAGCTACAATGCCTCCGATTATTCCTGAAATACTTCCTATAGCTATTGCCCAGCCGATAGAACACATAGCTAAAACCCCTGCAAGAGCAAAGATAGCCATGACGATTTTTGCTTTATTCATAACAATCCTCCAAAAAATTATTGTAATTCTATTGTCGAACGAAATACTAAGATTAGCAAGGTTTTCACTTGTAAAAAATAAAAAAGTTGAAAAAGACATGCAAAAATAAGACATGAATCTATTTTTATGTTATAATAGCACAGTTATGGACTCGAAAAAAGAATGTGGAGTGGAACAATGACAAATTTAAGAGAAGATCTCAGAAATATAGCAATTATTGCCCACGTCGACCATGGTAAAACAACTTTAGTCGACCAATTATTAAAACAATCAGGTACATTCCGTTCAAATGAACATGTTGAAGAACGTGCAATGGACTCTAATGATATTGAACGTGAACGTGGTATTACAATTTTAGCCAAAAACACTGCAGTTCACTACGGAGATACTAAAATCAACATTTTGGATACTCCAGGACACGCCGATTTCGGTGGTGAAGTTGAACGTATCTTGAAAATGGTAGATGGCGTTTTACTTGTAGTAGATGCTTACGAAGGTTGTATGCCTCAAACTCGTTTCGTACTTAAAAAAGCATTAGAACAAAAATTAACACCAATCGTAGTTGTAAACAAAGTCGACAAAGATTCAGCTCGTCCTGAAGAAGTTGTTGATGAAGTAATCGACTTACTTATTGAGTTAGGTGCAGATGAAGATCAATTAGAATTCCCAGTAGTTTTCGCTTCAGGTGTTAACGGTACTGCATCATTAGATCCAGACCCAACTAAACAAGAAGAAAACATGAAATGTTTATTCGAAGAAATTATCAGTCACATCCCAGCACCAGCTGATACTCGTGAAGAACCTCTTCAATTCCAAGTTGCATTACTTGATTATAATGACTTCGTTGGTCGTATTGGTATCGGTCGCGTATTCCGTGGTACTATCGCTGTAGGGCAATCAGTATCTCTAGCAAAACTTGATGGTTCAGTGAAAAATTTCCGTGTTACGAAAATGTTTGGTTTCTTCGGTTTAAAACGTGAAGAAATTCAAGAAGCATATTCAGGTGATTTAATCGCTGTATCTGGTATGGAAGAAATTAACGTTGGTGAAACTGTATGTCCGCAAGATCACCTAGATCCACTTCCTCCAATGCGTATTGACGAGCCAACTTTACAAATGACTTTCT
>DATMJF010000549.1:0-2187 GCA_035554455.1 Rummeliibacillus sp. | reverse complement strand
GTATTTCGGTTGATAATAATTGATTGAAATACCTCTTTCATTTGCATATCATCAAGTGTTTTATACCAAGTAGGCAAAATAATAATTTGGTCTTCTACATCAGATAACTTTAGATTTTGCCACTCAGTTATAAGCTTTAATCTAGGACTATTAAATAATTGCTTTAAATCTACTCTTTTATTCACTTCTTGTAATAAAGAGATGTCATTTTCAAATACTACTATTTCTTTAGAATCTAGTTGTAATAGCTTTTGAGCATGATAGCCCAATCCCAGGCCAAATATAATGTATCTCTTTTTTGAAGAATTCAACTGAGGCAATAAAAATTTTTCTATATCTCTATCTGGATTATATTTACTATAATAACAAAGTCCATTCACTTCTAAATTTAGAATCCCATTTTTGGAATTGAAAAACCGTAATTGCTTTTTTATGCTCATATTATGCTTCTATTCTTTTAAATTTTTCATTTTGGCATTTTTCGAATATTGGCTGTAATTCGTATTCAAATAAGTCAGCTGCATACACGAAATCTTGTTTATCCAGGCTCTTGTTAATCTCAATTAAAAAAGGAACTACTTCTTTAACATGTGACTGGATGATGAAATTATGTTTAATCATTAATTCCTCTACTTTTACTAACCAATCAATTCCTACAGTAAATTGATAAATTTCTTGTAAAGCTTCTGAAGTATTATCCTCTCTTAAATGATCACTGATACTTTGACAACCTTCAACTACATTTTGAATATATTCATAATAAGATTGTTGTGTCTCAATTACTAAGTTCTCCATTTAAAATTCCATCCTTTTTTGTGTATTGGTTTAAAAATTTTTGAATAATATCTTTAGAAACTTTAAGTGCATCTATAAATTCAGTGTATAAAAATTCATTCTGTTTATATACACGTTTAAATTCTTGTTCTTTTGATTCATCCGCAGATGCTGGAAATTCTGTTAATACTGCTAAATTAGCCTTTTCCATAATTCTAGATAGATTTAAATTTGAAATATTTTCTTCTATTTGCTCTTCATTTTTGTCTAGTTGTTTTATCGTCTTACTTTCAAAAAATTGTTTATATTGGTCTCTCTTTAATATCAATAAACTTTCTTCTAGTAATTTTATTGTTTGATCAAACAGCGGTAGTTGATTTTCCCAATAATCTAAATAGGTTCTTGACTGAGTATTGCTTTTAGATGGTAAATTAATTGGAGGAATTTTGTGACGACAATTTGTTTCACAAAATTCTTTAAAAGATAGCTGTTCCATCCCTTCAATTTTCGCTCCACCTTCAGTACAGTTAAAAGCTTCTCGATCTTTCAATAGAATAGACATTGTTAATTCGAAATCGTTTTTCATAGCAATAAAGGCTGCATCACTTAATACCTTTTCACCATAATATCCTTCAATTTCTATTTTTCGTTTATCTATTTCTTCATTACTCAATATTTTGGCACCTTTATTATTCGATGCGTGGGATTGATTATTGGTATAGGCTAAATCCTGACCTACTAATGCAATTTTCCCAGTAGTAATATAGGATGCAATCGTTAAACAAAAGACAGCAACACTACTTCCTCCACTCATAATGACGAGAGGGTTTCCTAATACTTTTGCTAATTCAGAATTTACACTTTCTCCTTCACTCCCAAAGAAAAAAGAAGGTGCTGTAAAGTGTTCACGTATTTCATATTTAGATGTTAGGCCATAAATAAACATTATTTCATCACTATAGAAGTCTATGAAGTGATTTAAATTAGGCTGTCCACCATCAATGCTAACAACAAAATCTGGCGTTATATTAGCTGCTATTAAAGAGTTAATCGTTGAACCCGCTGCTATTAAAATCATTTTATTCCTATATTGCTTAATATAATCCAATTGCTTAGTCAAGGAAGGACCGCCAGATGCAATAACGATTGGACAATCGTATTTAACCTTTAGTTTCTCAATTGAATGATCCTTTGTAGCATAATATAAATTATGTACAATATTATCAAACCATTGATTAGCAAAATGATTAATTGTATTTCTAGCTACTTTGTTCGATATTACCCGATCTTTGACAATTTTTGCGATATCTAAATATTTATCTTGATCAATTTTTTCATAATTTGGGGATTTAACTAGTACAGTAGGTTCTGTAATGTCAATATATTTTGCCAACAAAAGTTGAATATTCTCTA
>DATMJF010000548.1:0-2778 GCA_035554455.1 Rummeliibacillus sp. | reverse complement strand
GGTCACGAAGCCCATTTAGCATCAATGTTTGATGAGCTTCAGATAATCCTAATTCCCAAGGAAGACCTGTGTGCTTAATACTTGTTTTTGGAGAAGCGCCCGTACCACCGTCATAACCACTAATCACAATGACATCAGCTGCACCTTTCGCTACACCAGCTGCAATTGTACCTACTCCTGATTTCGCAACAAGTTTAACGCTGATTCTTGCATCTCGATTGGCATTTTTTAGATCATGAATTAATTCAGCCATATCTTCAATCGAATAAATATCATGGTGTGGCGGTGGTGAAATTAATCCAACACCTGTTGTAGATCCACGAACATCCGCTACCCAAGGATAAACCTTATTCCCTGGAAGTTGGCCACCTTCACCAGGTTTTGCCCCTTGTGCCATTTTAATCTGTAATTCGTCAGCATTGACTAAATAATGACTTTTAACACCGAAGCGACCAGAAGCAATTTGCTTAATTGAACTTCTGCGATTATCGCCATTTTCGTCAATTATATAACGACTAGGATGTTCTCCACCTTCACCACTATTACTTTTACCACCAATTCTATTCATCGCAATTGCTAGTGTTTCATGTGCTTCCTGACTGATTGAGCCAAAGGACATAGCACCAGTTTTAAAGCGTTTGACGATAGATTCTACTGATTCTACTTCTTCTAAAGGAATTGTATATTCAGACTCTTTAAAAGTTAATAGATTTCTTAAGAAACCAATTTGTTCTTCGTTTGCCATTTCAGCGTATTGATGATACAAACCAAAGTCGCCATTACGTGTTGCTTGTTGCAATGTGTGGATTGTTTTTGGATTGAACGCATGATGTTCACCTTTACTACGCCATTGGAAGCTACTACCTGCTGGTAATACGCGATCAATCGATATAACAGCTTCTTCATGTTTTTTCAAAGCTTCTTTAGCAATCGATGGTAAGTCGATACCACCTAGTTTTGATACAGTTCCTGTAAAGTACTTTTCAATAACTTCTTTACTAATACCAACTGCTTCGAAGATTTGAGCTCCACGATAACTTTGGACCGTTGATATCCCCATTTTGGACATCACTTTTACAACGCCCTCAGATGTAGCCTTTACATAACGTTTGACGGCTTCTTCATAGCTATAGTTGATATGTCCATCTTCAATTGCTTTCGCCAATGTAGCAAATGCTAAATATGGATAAATCGCATCAACACCAAAACCAAGTAATGCAGCAAAGTGATGTACTTCTCTCGTTTCACCTGTTTCAACAATAATGCTTACTTTAGTACGTTGACCCGTTTGAACAAGATGTTGGTGAACACTGCTCGCCGCAAGTAAAATTGGGATCATTGGCGTATTCCCATTCAGTGCTCTATCAGATAAAACAAGCAATTGTGTACCTTTTTCAATTGCTTTATCTGCTTCTTTAGCTACGCGCTCTAAATCTTTCTCCAAATCTTCTGATATTGAGATGTCGATTATAGCCATATCAAATTGTTCCTGTGTCTTAAGTTTTTGGAATTGACTATTCGTCAACACAGGTGTTTCTAAAAAGATTCGATGACAATTTTCTGCACTTGGATGTAGTAAGTCGCCTTCTGCACCAAGAATAGTCATCGTCGAAGTTACAATATGTTCACGAATCGAATCAATTGGCGGATTCGTTACTTGTGCAAATAATTGTTTGAAGTAATTAAATAATGATTGCGGCTGGTCAGATAAGACTGCAAGTGGTGCATCATTCCCCATTGATCCAAGAGGGTCTTTTCCTCCTGCCACCATCGGTACGATATATTTTTGTACATCCTCATGTGTATAACCGAACACCTTTTGTTTGAATAGTAAATCACCTATTGCTTCAGGTTGTTCTTCTGAAGGCTCAACCACAACTAGGTTTTCTTCTAACCATGTTGCATAAGGTTTTGCCTGTGCCATTTCAGATTTTAATTCGTCATCTGAAATAATCCGTCCTTGTTCTAAATCAACAAGCAACATTTTCCCCGGACTTAGTCGCTCTTTGTAAACAATATTCTCTTCCTCTATATCAACTACACCAACTTCTGAAGAGAAGATAATGTAATCATCCTTTGTGACATAATAGCGTGCAGGTCGTAAACCATTACGATCTAATATCGCACCAATTTGTTTGCCATCTGTGAAGCAAATAGCTGTTGGCCCATCCCAAGGTTCCATTAAACAGCTTTGGTATTGATAAAACGCCTTTTTCTCATCTGAAATATGTGGATTCTCTGTCCATGGCTCTGGAATCATCATCATTGCTGTTTGTGCAGGTGTACGGCCCGCTAATACGAAAAATTCAAACGCATTATCTAGCATTGATGAATCACTACCATTTTGGTCTACAATTGGCAACACTTTATCTAGGTCTTCCCCAAAGGCCTCTGAGATAAATTGTTGTTCACGTGCTTTCATCCAGTTAATATTACCTCGTAATGTATTAATCTCACCATTGTGAATAATATAACGATTCGGATGAGCACGTTCCCAAGAAGGGAATGTATTTGTACTGTAACGTGAATGTACCATCGAAAAAGCAGAAGCAAATCGCTCATCTTGTAAATCTAGATAAAACTCAACCACTTCTTCTGGTGTCAATAAACCCTTAAACACCATTGTTCGACTTGACATACTTGCACAGTAGAAGTCTTTGCCATTGTTTATTGCCCATAATTCTGTTTGTTTACGAATCAGATACAGTTTTCTTTCAAAAACAAGAGAATCATTTGTATTCGTAGCCTTGATAAACACTTGACGAACAACTGGTGCAG
>DATMJF010000547.1:0-2540 GCA_035554455.1 Rummeliibacillus sp. | reverse complement strand
TTGGATTTAAAGATTTAATAGAAACTTCGAAACGAACTTGGTCATTTCCTTTACCTGTGCAACCATGCGCTACAGCAACTGCACCAGTTTTTTCTGCGATTTCTACTAATTTTTTTGAAATTAGAGGACGAGATAAAGCAGAAACTAAAGGATATTTTTGTTCATACCAAGTGTGACCTTGTAATGAGATTAAAGCATATTCTTCAGCGAATTCGTCTTTTGCATCTATGATATAAGATTCAACTGCACCAACTTCAAGTGCTTTCTTTTGTACAAAGTCTAAGTCTTTACCTTCACCAACGTCCAGGCAACAAGCTACGACGTCATAGCCTTTGTCTTTTAACCATTGAATCGCTACTGAAGTATCTAAACCACCTGAATATGCTAACACTAATTTTTTTGCCATCTTACATTCCTCCATGTCTCGCTGTGTATGTTTATGCGTTATTTATTAATATTTATGCATTTATCTTAACATGTTATAAAAATGAATACAAGTGTATTTTCTTGCATTTTTCTAAAAAATTATAAATAATAATCAATTTAAAATATGCAATGCAAAAATAATGTTATTTTCGATAAAATTTCGTAAATAAAACAGAAAAATAGCGACTCAGATTATTCTTTAGAGTCGCTATCTTAATGAATTTATACAATATTATTTTATAAAATATCTCATTGATGAGATGGACAAGGAAGAAGCATCATACAAATAGCTAATTTAAAAATGGAAAAAGAGATTTAGTTCAGCAAATGTATATAGCATTCAATTTTCATTTTTTATTGAAGAAGTTCTTCCCCAATTTCTCTACAATTCTAGGAGCAATTGAATATATTTTACTTGAAATACCCATATACCATGGCAAATTTACTTCTCTTGTTTTCTTACCAATTGTTTTAATTGTAGCATTCGCCACTTTTTCAGGATCTAATAATACATGTTTCATCGCTTGTCTGTAGGAAGCCGTTTTATCTGCATGATCGATAAAAGGTGTATCAATCGGTCCTGGATGAATACAAGTAACATCAATATGATATGGTGCAAGTTCCATGCGCAATGCATTTGTATAGCCTATCATCGCATGTTTCGTCGCAGCATATACAGCTGCTTTAGGCGTCGCAACCTTCCCCGCTTGTGATCCAATGAAAATGAGTTGACCATGTTGCTGTGTTTTCATCTTAGAAGCAATATGTTTTGTAAGAAGCATCGGTGCTTGAATATTCACTTGCAACATTTCCAATATATCTTCTTCTAGCATCTCGTTTGCATATTCAAAAGTACCAATCCCAGCAGAAAAGATAGCGATATCAACCTGGGGTAACTGCTCAACTAAATCCTTCACTCCTGATTGAGTAGATAAATCACTCTCGAAAACCATCATGTTCCTTTTAGCTAATTCGCTTAAAGCTTTGTTATTTCTCCCCGTTGCAATAATACGATGTCCTTTTTCCGCCAATTTTATTGCAATTAGTCGGCCGACGCCTGAAGTTGCACCGGTTATTAATATCGTTTTACTTTTTTGCATACCAGTATACGCCGTTCTCATCTTTTTCTTCTATAATGAAGTCGTTATCTAATAAATAGTCTACTTGTCCAATTGTTTGAGATAATGTTAAACCAAGTTCCGCTTCGTAATGTGCAGGGAAAATTTCGAGATTTAGTTCAAAAATATTCTTTGGACGTTCTTCTAACATGTTGAGTACTCTCATTGCACGAAGATGTTGTTTCTCTAGTCTTGCATTCACCAATTCATGAACATTTGTAATTTCATCACCATGACCACTATATAGAATATCAATCGGTAATGTTAATAATTTTTTTAACGATTCATTGTATTGTAATAAGGATTTTGATCTTTTTGCCTTTGGATTTAATGGTGGTTCGATCAGTGGATTGGATGAAATCTTTGCAATTAATAAGTCCCCGCCAATCATCGCCTTTTTTTCTTCATGCCAAAAAACAAGATGACTTTGTGCATGTCCAAGCGTTTCAATTGCAACTAATCCTTTATGTCCAGGAATTTCTTGACCATCATGTATAATTCCTGTCAACGTACGCTCTCCCAGCATTTCAACTGATCGTGTCATTTTCTTTACCCAAAAGAGATACTTTTCAGGAACTCCTTCTTCTTTCATACGATCCATATAAAAATCGTAGTGTGAATTGATAAACATTGGATCTCTTCGGAGCCATGCATCCACATATACATGCCCAAGTACTTCAGCATTCGGAAAAGCATCAATCCATCCTACATGGTCTGGATGATGATGAGTTAAAATTACTTGTTCAATATCTCCCATTCGATATCCAGCATTTTTTACACCTTCCTTTAATGCTTCCAAAGCTTCAGGTGTCTTCGTACCTACGTCTATAATGGACAGTGCATCATCTTTTAATATATATGAATTCACTGTTCCTTCTCGAAAAGGTACAGGTGTTACAATTTTTTGAATCATACTTAGGCCCCTTTTAATGAATACTTATTCAATTTATTGTACAGTTTTTTTTGAAAAACGTCATCTTTTTTCATTGACAAATC
>DATMJF010000546.1:0-4861 GCA_035554455.1 Rummeliibacillus sp. | reverse complement strand
TGGTAAATCATATTCTGAATAAGGTCTTAATACCATTTTAATCACCCCTTCTCAAGCTTTTCCCGTAGGACTATGAGTGAACCTCACTGAATTAACATAGTACGAAGGAAATGCTAATGCATTTTCGAGGTCTCGCCGTCGAAAGCGTTGCAATGAACAAATTGGATATCTTTAAATGTTCGGGTATTTTTTATGAATTTTGCATTATGAAATTGATTCACATAACTATCATTAAGATTACATTTCATTTGGCGCCTTAATACCAAGTATCCTTAAGCCTTCACCTAAGACAATTGCGACACAAGATGCTAATGTGAGTTTTGCATTTTGAGCTGGTGATTCGTCTATTATTTTTGTATTTGCATAGTATTTGTTAAATTGATGCGATAGTTCCAAACAGTATTTCGCTATTTGTGATGGATCAGCATTTTCAAATGACTTTACAATAATCGTTGGGAAATCTTTTAAAGTTAAAATGATTGACCATGCTTTTTCATTTAATCCATTTACTTGCATATTTTCTTTATGGAACCCACCTTTTTTCAATAAAGAGGAAATTCTTGCATAAGTATATTGAACATACGGGCCAGTTTCTCCATCAAAATTCAACATATCATCTAATGAAAAATCGATATCATGCATTCGATCATTCTTTAAATCATTAAAAACCACTGCACCAATCCCTATCATTTTCGCTATTTCTTCTTTATTTGCAATGCTTGGATTTTTTTCTTCAATATTCTTTTTTGCCACATCAATAGCTTCTGCAAGTACTTCTTCTAGCAAAACAATTTTTCCTTTTCTCGTTGACATCTTCTTGCCGTCTTTCAGCATCATTCCAAATGGGATATGTTGCAAACCATTAGTCCACTCATAGCCCAATTTTTGAAGCACTGCAAACAGCTGTTTAAAGTGAAGAGTTTGTTCATTTCCTACTACATAAAATGATTTCGTAGAACCATACGTTTCATGACGGTATACAGCTGCTGCCAAGTCACGCGTTGCGTATAATGTCGTGCCGTCTTTTTTCATAATTAAACTTGGTGGCATGTTATCTAAGTCAACAACCAACGCACCTTTAGATTCTACGAGTAGCTGTTTTTCTTTTAACTTTTCTACAATGTTCTCCATCTTGTCATTATAAAAAGCTTCACCAGCGTTTGAATCAAAAGTAATCCCTAATAAGTCATATATCTTTTGGAACTCTTTTAGTGAAGCTTCTCTAAACCATTGCCATAACTGTAAAGCTTCTTCATCGCCTTGCTCTAGATGTTTAAAAGCTGCTCTTGCTTCGTCATTTAGAGTATCATCTAATTCAGCTTCTTCATGAAATTTCACATAAATTTTCAATAGTTCTTTAACAGGAGACTGTTCAATTCTTACTGGATCTCCCCATAATTTATAAGCAACTATGAGCTTTCCAAATTGTGTACCCCAGTCTCCTAAATGATTTATCTTAATCACTTCGTATCCATTCTTCTTTGACATATTAGCCAATGCATTACCTATTACAGTTGAACGTAAATGCCCCATTGAAAATGGTTTAGCGATATTAGGTGAAGAGAAATCAATGGTAATGATTTCGTTTCTCGACATTTGCTCTCCATATGCTGATTGTTCTTTTATAATCGTTTCTATAACATTTTTCGTGATTATTTCTTTGTTTAAAAAAATATTGACATATCCACCTACAGCTTGGGTTTGCTGAATCAATTGATGATCCAATTGACTAGCTATTTCACTTGCTATTTGATTGGGCGCTTTTCTTAATATTTTGGATAGTGTAAAACACGGAAAAGCCATATCACCAAGATGTGCATGCTTAGGCTTTTCTAAAAGTGCTATTATGTGCTCACTTTCTATTTCGTGGTTAATAACCTTCTGTATAACCTTTGCTATTTGCTGTTTTTCACTCATCATCTTCATTCCCTCCCAATAAAAAAGCCCCCGTCTCTATATTAAGAGACGAGAGCATAATTTCCCGTGGTACCACTCTAGTTGCCACAATTGTGACCACTCACTATTGTTAACGAGGTGTCTCCCCGAGCTTTCCTACTGATTTCAAAAAGTTTCTCCAAAGTGCGTTTCATTTACAAGATCTGTATTAGGCTTACACTATCCCTAACTCGCTTAACATTTCTTTATAAACTACTCTCTTTTTCTTAGAATTTACATTATTAATTTTCAATATCATACATTGAATATTTAGAAAAATCAATATTTTTATTTGAAGACATTCAAAAATAATTTAGCACTATCCCCTAATTAATTTTGAGGGCACTGAAAAACGATTTTATTCGTAATTTTTATAGTACAAATCCACTTCAACAAAAATTGCATCACTAAATTTTATTATTAAAATTCATGTATTTCTTTTTCAGTGGCCTCTTAACATTACGAAACGTGATATTGTACCTTCTCCACTTAATCGTATGATTCAATAAACTCCCTGATAATCGGCAATTCAGGTGGACTAATGTTTGGAGGTAATTGTTGCATATCAAAAAATTGTAAGGCTTGAACTTCATCTTGATCTATCTTTAATTCTCCTGAAAAATTTGTACAAATAAATGTAGAAATGACATTGTAAACTTCATCACCATGTGGATATTGATAATAGAATTCTTCTCCAGAAAAAACCTTAAATAAGGTTAATGCTTTAGCCTCTAGCCCTGTTTCTTCAAACAATTCTCTTTTTGCCGCTTCCTCCAACGTTTCACCAGGTTCTAATGCTCCTCCAGCCAAACCCCAACAATCATTATCTTGTCTTAATTGCATTAATAATCGATTTTCCTTATCTAACACAATAACATTTGCACCAGCAAGGATCAGCGGACGACTCCCTACTAGGTTTCTTAATTCCATGACGTATCCCATATAAATACCTCTTATTTTCTTTTACTTTACCAATTTTATTTTTCGACATATTATTTATTATTTCCTTCATTTCAGCTCAATAAAGACTTGATTGCTTTAATTTGAGGTAAATGCACATGCAAACAATATATCAAGGAAATGAATATTGTTAAGTTCATCTACCGTTTATACAAAATTAATTGGTATTATAAATTCAATACTTTAATTCCAGAGATTATAAATTTTTGAATACTTAAAAACAATCCCCATGCACCGATACCTAGTGAAATTGACCATACTATATGAATAGAATGTTTTAACGAGAAATAAATAACTATTAACATAATTGCTGTTGCAGGAAATCCAGCCAAAACACCTAATGTAAATTTGTTGATATTTTCAGTATTTTCTCCTTGCACTGTGAGCCAAATTATACTGAGAATACTGATTAGAGGAAGTGCAGCTACAATCCCTCCATACACAGGAAATCTTTTAGCCAATTCAGTAACAAAAGCAATGATCACTGCAGAGCTCATAATTTTAATGAATAGATGCATTTATTTAGATACCTCACTCAATAAACGGAAAGCTTCGATCACCTTTTCTTGTTCTTCTTTTGATAAGCGATTAAGTGCTTTTTTTAGTTTCGTATTATCTAACTCTGTATTTTTCTTTAAAATTACTAAGCCGCTATCTGTTAATTGTAAATATACCTTTCGTTGATCTTCATTCGATCGCTCTTTTTTCAACCAACCCTTACCTTCTAATTTTTTTACATGTTCAGATGCCGTATTGTGTGAAATAGATAATTGCTCTGCAATATCACGGATCATGACAAATTGTTTCTTCTGTACTATTTGCAGAATGCGAACACTTTGGTGAGAAATTATCTCTTCTTGGGTAGGGTGTAAATTAAAATATATATCTGTAAAATACTGATTAATCTCTTGAATCAAAGGAGTCACTCCATTTACATCGTTTTTATAGATTATATCGTAAATGTAGATATAAATGCAATATACTTTATATTTCCTTAAATAAATAATAAAAGCTTGAAGCTTATTTACAGTACGTAAATGCAATGATAAAACCGCTATAGGCTACGTGAACTTACAAATGTAACATTCCAAAGGGTTAATTCTTATTATTAGGCTATCCATAATTTATAAAGGGACGTTTCTCATTTTGAGAAATGCCCCTTTAGTTTTACTTCATTATTCTTCTATGAAAAATTCTAAGACTAGGGTCCCTAAGTAAGTTTGAATAGTTGAAATGCCATAAGGAAAGTTTCTATTTCCAGCTTAAATAGTGATAGTTCACGGCTTCTCCGCTTTCCAAATAGTCCATCTGTCTTCTTCAACTATTGATTCATCTTCTTTTATTTTTAATTGACTATTAATATATATGATTAATTCTTCGAGTTGTAAATCATTCAATTCATGGAGAATTGAACGACCGGTTCTACTTAAGATGTCTGCCGATAATTCTTCTTGTGTTTTATAAATTTTTCTTGTTTCCCATAATTGATATTGGCAAGAATCTTGAAATCCTATATTTTGAAGAGTTTGCAATACCTTTTCTCCAGAATGTCTTTTTGATATTTCTTTTTCAATCAAACTTGGAAATTTTTCGAAGAAGTATCCTCTTATATGTTTTGAACTTCCTTTAAGTAGACAATCTTCTGGGGATCTATCCTGAATAAGATAGACCCCTCCCGGTTTTAAAATGAGAAAAGCTTCATTAAAACATGTTTCTAAATCTGAAATATGGTGAATGACCGCTTTTTCAAGAACAATATCAAATTGCTCATTTTCCAATTTTGTATCTAACGCGTTACCTAGATGAAATCGAATGTTAGGATATCCTTTACAGTTTTCTTTTGCAGCAGAAAGCATTTGTTCAGAGAAATCAAGTGCCGTAACAGTTGAAGCCCCCATTTCAGCTAATGCTTTCGTATAAATTCCTCCACCACATCCAATATCTAAAACTGTTTTACCTTTCACTT
>DATMJF010000545.1:0-4201 GCA_035554455.1 Rummeliibacillus sp. | reverse complement strand
CTGTTTTTGGAACACGAATTTCGCCTTTATATTGGTGTGTGGAATTATGGATTGCCGCTGTTATATCGTATGGCATTTCATAATTGTCTAAGGCAGTAGTTTCTTCCTTTGCATTCCAATTTGATTCATTATAGTCGTCGTTAATTGTAGAAATATTTAGAAGATGTTTGTCGTTATATTTGTGAGTATAAACAGCTGTATCATTTAGGTATCCTTCTGTAAAGGTATTACCTGTTGATACATCTGTTAATTGATAAGCAAAGTAACTGTAGTTATTTAAAAAACTTTGTTTCCGATTTTCTAAATCATTTACATACTTGTCGATTTCTCGCTCTTTAATTTTTATAATTTTATCTCGTACATAGTCGTCATCTTCAAAATTCTTTGTAATATCTTTAACCTTTTTATCTCGTTCTGATGTTAAAGCTTTTTCAACGGAAGTTGCTTTTGACCTTTTTGCATCATTAATTTTATCTTGATATTGATCGTTGATACTGGTAATTTGCTCACTTAGGCTACCGTTATAATTTCGATATTCCTCTATTTCTTGGTCCGTCACCTTTATATTCTTTTTCGCCTCACTAGCATCTAATGGATTTAATACAAGTGAACCTAATTGATCCGTGAAATTTTGATACTCTGATTGAAAAGTATCTGACTCAAAAAAGTTTTTCATAAAATATTGATTGCCATGCTCTAAAAGTGTAAAACCTCCAATCAGAATTATACAGATTAGAGAAAGTAAAACAGTGTTTTTGGATTTCCTCATATTACACTCCCCCAATCACACGTGTAAGCTGTGCAAATTTCCTAGCAAAACTAAAATCCATTAAATGAAAAATAAAGGTTAAACAGTAAAGTAAACTACATGTGGCAATAATTAGTGCGACCATTGACCATATGAATGGACTATGCTTTTTCAATTTTGTAGCCAATTCCCCACACCACCTTTAAGTATCTTGGATTCTTCGGATCTACTTCAATTTTTTCTCGAATTTTCCGTATATGTACGGCGACAATATTGTCGGCATTGTAGGCGGGTTCATTCCATACGCGTTCGTAAATTTCTGAAATAGAGAAAACTCTCCCTACATTTGTAAGTAAAAGCTCTGTAATGTTATATTCGATTTTCGTTAATTTAATCGGCTCGCCGTCTAGCAATAGTTCTTTTGCATCTGTGTCTAGTGACAGTCCACCTACTGTTACCTTCCCTTGTTGCTCATTGTAGGTTCCAAGTTTCACATAACGTCGTAACTGCGATTTCACCCGAGCCATCAATTCTAAAGGATGGAACGGCTTCGTTACATAGTCATCTGCCCCAACCGATAAACCATGGATTTTATCTGAATCCTCTACTTTGGCGCTAAGCATAATAATTGGGATATTACGTTCTTCTCGAATTTTAAACGTCGTTTGAATCCCGTCTAATTCTGGCATCATAATATCTAAAATGATTAAATGTATTTCATGCTCCAGTAATTGTTCGAGAGCTTCCACACCGTTTGCTGCTTTTAAGACGTTGTAACCTTCGTTTTTTAAATAAATTTCAATGCCATCACGAATATCTTGGTCATCATCTGTTACTAAAATGGTATATGGTGCCATTTGTTACACCTCATTTCTTTATTTTCTTATAGTCAACATTTTACAGACCAAATCTTAAAAAGAAGTGATGATAAAAATGAAGAATTTCTTAAGATTTTTGTATCAATATTCATATTTTACAGGATTACACAAATCTTTTCAGAAAGTTATCCACAAAAAAACTGTTTTAAAAGCCATCAATGACTTCTAAAACAGTTTGTCCACAAAGTTATTCAACTCTGGCCTCTATTTGTGGACTACTTTTCGTTCGTCCTCCAAATGTAATCACAATTATTCCACCAAGTAACATCGCTACACCAATCCAGGATGCAACGCTCAAATATTCACCTACTAAGAAAACACCTAGCAATGCCGCAGTTAACGGCTCACCTAGAGATAATGTTACAGCAGATGATGAAAGAATCTTTTGTAATCCTGTTAGGAATAAAACATACGCTATACTTGTTCCAAAAACACCCATAAACAATAGTGGGGGCCAATTTGCACTCTGAGTGACCCAATCCAACCCTAAAATTAAGGCGATTGGTAATAATAATAATCCACACATTGAGAATGTCATTGCTACTGCAGGTAAAGCTGCTTCTTTGTCCATTAACGACTTACTCACATGTGTATAAGTCGCAAATGCGATTCCTGCACACAAAGCTAAACTAATGCCCAGTGGATTAACAGTTGCTTGTCCTTTATTCACAAAAAGAAGTACACAACCGAAAATTGCTAATACGGTTGCTATTCCCCATGTACGAGTTGGTTTGTTTTTAAAGTACAACCATTCAATGAGTCCAGCAAATACTGGCGAACTACCAATGGTTACTACTGTGCCGATTGCCACCCCTGTCAAACGAACAGATGTAAAAAATAAAGGCTGGAAAAGTGCCATAGAAAGTGCTGCATAAAATGTATATTTCCAAGACCAATGGCGGAATTGGATTTTCTTCATCGCTATTGCAATAATCAATAACATGCCTCCACCAATTCCCGAACGCATTGCCGCCACAGTTAATGGTTGGATACCTTCTGTTAAAAATGTCTGTGTTGTACCAACTGTTCCCCATAGAATAGCAGCTAACAACACGAGAACATATGGCAAAAGATTCATCATTCTCCCCCTCGTCTATTCCGCTTGCTAAAGTGGAAGCTTTTTTGTAAAATATTTCTTTATCATCATTGAAATATATCATAAATTCTGAAAGTTGAGGATAGTCTTTTCTTCTATTATAATGAGGCAAAAAGGGGGCCTTACGCTATGTACAAAACCGTTGCAGATACAGCAAAGGATATCTCTATGCCGGAACATCAAGTGATGCGTTATGTTTTAGAAGGCCGAATTCGTGCCGTTCATGACGGTGAACAATTTTTAATTAGTAGCGATCAATTCGATCGATACCTCGAGCAGCTTGAAAGAATAAAAGAAGAAATTGAAATATGGAAAAATACGCCCATTCCTGAAGATATTGATATTAAAGATGAAGACTAATACAAATATGGGGATTCTATAATTAACCAATGTTATTTATAGAATCCCCTACATTTATTTATAAGTATACTTTTCAACTATTAAGTAGTTTAAAAGCTCATTTCACTTATGTTTTTTGAAAAGCTATTAGCATTAGCTTTCTTTATTTGAAAACCTATAAAACGCGCGATTGAAGCATTAAATTGATACTGTTGCAGGTGCTTTTACTAGCATATCAGCATAGTCTTCCACCATTACACTTGCTGTTGGGAACATGCCTGCTCCTGGACCAACTAAAGTAAGTGTACCGATGTAATTCGTATCTAATGCTACAGCATTGTTTACACCTTCGATAGAATACAATGGATGTTCTGAGCCAATTAATTGTGGACCAACTGTAGCAAAGATTTTACCAGTAGCTTCATCACGGCGAACATCAGCTACATGGCGATAGCGTAAACCTTTTGCTTTCGCATCTTCCACTTGCTCAGCTGTGATTTCAGTAATACCGATTACATTTACATCATCCCAACTTGGTTGTTCTCCAAATGCCAATGCACTTAATATCATTAGCTTACGGAATGGATCTTGGCCAGAGATATCATTATACGGATCAGCTTCTGCATAGCCTAAACGTTGTGCATCTTGTAGCGCCTCATCGAATGGCATACCTTCACTGCGCATTTGAGTTAGGATATAGTTTGAAGTACCGTTTAAAATACCTTGAATATGGCTCACTTCGTTTACACGTAGGATGTTTTGCATTGTTTTTATAACTGGCACTCCACCAGCTACTGTAGCTTCGTATCCAACCTGTACACCATATTGTTTTGCTTTTTCTTGTAATACTAAACCGTGTTTTGAGAACATCACTTTATTGGCTGTAATAATATTGAGCCCGTTTTCAATTGCTTGCGATAAATATTTGAATGCGGGTTCTTCTCCAACAATCGCTTCAAAAACAACCTCTAAGTTTGGAATTGCTAAAATATCATCGAAGTTGTCTGTTAGTAATTCTTTTGGTGCTTGTGGACGTGGTTTGTTCACATCGCTTACAAGAATTTTAGCGATTTCAATATCTACACCTAGAGTACTCTTAAAATGCTTTCGCTTTTCATTGACAATACGATAAATACCTTG
>DATMJF010000544.1:0-3483 GCA_035554455.1 Rummeliibacillus sp. | reverse complement strand
AATTTGTCCCATCATACCATTATCTTCATGTTCAAGAATATGACAATGGTACATATAGATCCCTTTCTGAGTAAACTTAACAGCAATTTTTGCCTTTTGTCCGGGTTTTAATGAAATAGTATCTTTTAGACCTGATAAATTTGCAGGTGGCTCTTTACCATCAATTGAAATAACCTGGAATTGTGTTCCATGAATGTGGAATGGATGGTTCATCCCCCCCATTGTATCTTTAACATTTTCTATTTCCCAAATTTCAGTTTCATTCTGTTTTTGTGTGAAATCTATTCTATTTGGATCAAACTTCTTATTATTAATGGTCACATTGTTCATCATACCAGCCAATTTTATTGTTTTTGTGACCTTTTTATTTTTCATTTCATCGGTAGTTCCAATGGAATTTAATTGTTTTGCAGTTTCTGTTGTTTTGGAATTATTTACCTTTCCTTTTAAATGAATCGGCAAAATTGTTTTGTTATCTTCATTTACTAGAGAAACTTCATTTCGTTTCACTTTTGTTAAATCTACAATCACTTCAGCTCGTTCTGCTGGTGCAATTTCAATCGATTTAGTCGTATTCGGTTTGTTTAAGAAACCACCGTCACTTGCGATTTGTTGGAATTCCATTTCATTATTAAAATGCAGCGTATAACTTCTCATATTAGAACCATTTAAAATACGTAAGCGAACTTTTTTTCGATCTACTGTTAATTTTGGGTCGACCACTCCATTAATCAGAAGCGTATCCCCTGTAGTACCGTCTTCGTTCATCACCTTGTCATAATCAAGTTGTTTATCCTCAGTGAATGTTTTATCTTGTAGAATAATTGGTAAATCATCTACACCATATGTTTTAGGAATATTCAACGTTTCACTATTCTTATCAACGATATAAAGCAAACCAGCTAAGCCCTTAAATACTTGTTTTCCTGTTTCATGCATTGGATGTGGATGGAACCAAAGTGTTGCTGCAACTTGCTTAACTGTAAATTGAATGGTTTGAGTTTCTCCTGGTTTTAACACTTTATGAGGCCCTCCATCTTCGTTACCAGGTATTTCAAGTCCATGCCAATGAAAAGTTGTATCTTCTTTTAAATCATTTACTAAATGAATTGTAACATTCATTCCTTTTTGCATTCGAATTACAGGACCTAGAAAGCTTCCATTATATCCGTATGTTTCTGTTTTAACTCCATCAAAAATTTCAGTAGTACCTTGTTGCGCTCTAATAGTATATGAAATAGAATTGTTTGTTTTTTGATCTGGTTTTAATACATGCGGAAAAGTTAATTCATTTTCTCCCAGACTACTTTTTAATTCTGTAATTGATTCATGGCTCATATCCATATTAGTATTGCTCATGCCTTCCATATCCATAGAAGAGTGATTCATCCCACCCATATTCATAGAGGAATGATCCATTCCCTTCATGTCCTTATTGGAAGAATCATCACTTTTACCTTGGCTACAAGCACCGAGTAACCCTAGACTAACAATAATACTTGCAAGTGCCACTTTCTTCATACATCAACACGTCCTTTCGCAATCATCATACAAAACAGTTGTGTAGAAATTATGTAGAAAGAGGCATTTTTATATAAAAAGTTGTTCCATCATTTATATGACTTTTTAGTGAAATTGTACCTCCATGTGCCTCAACAAGTTTTTGGGTTATTGTCATTCCAATTCCTCTGCCTGCATAGCGGTTTTTCCCTCGATAATTTCGATCAAAGATCTTTTTACTAGTTTCTAAATCCATACCTATTCCATTATCGTGTATAAGGATCTTAAAGTAATTCTGTTCTTTAGATAATTTGATAAAAATAGATCCTTCTCTTTGAACATGGTACATGGCATTTTTAATAATATTATGAAGAATTTGATTCAATCTAAGCTCGTCTACATATGCATGGATTGTTTGATCTAATTCCAATTCTAGCTGTATTTCTTTTTCAAGTAATTCACTTGCAATTCCTATAACAAATTTCTCGATTAGATTTGCTATTGTTTGTTCTTTCTTAACTACTTTAAATGTAGGGCTATTAATATCATTTAAGGTATCCAATTCACCAACAAGGATTATGAGTCGATCAATTTCTTCAACACAAGCCTGTAAACGTTCTGGAGTAGCTGTCCAAACACCATCTTCGAATGCACTTAAATAACTTTTAATCGATGCTAGTGGATTTCGAATTTCATGAGCAAGATCTTGGGTCATTTCCTTTCGACGAATCTCATAGGTTCTTAATGTTTCATCAAGTTTTAATAAGGATTGTCCTAATTGTCCAATCTGATCATCGATTGTATATTTTATGCTTAAGTTACGATTTCCTTGAACAAGTAATAAAGCGAAATTATTCATTTCCTGAATGGGTCTTGCTAAAGCTCGTGCAATTAATAAACTAGACATTAGTATGACGATGAGTAATATTGCGATAGACCAAAATGCAGTTTCTCTTAATGCCATATCAAAATGGTGTATGACTTCTTGAGAATCTGTGATATGAAGCATCATTAAATGTTCATGACCTTTATAAAGTAAAATACCCGTGATAATTAAAAGCATGCTTAAAGTGAAAATCGCTATGATGAAGGCTACCTTTATGTTAAATTTCATTTTCCACAACCTTTTCATCCATCTTATATCCAAGGCCAAAAACGGTTTGAATATATTCATTCTTTATTTTTTTTCGGATATTCTTAATATGTTGGTCAACAACACGAGGATTAATATCTGTATCAAATCCAAACACTTTCTTTATAATATCCTCTCGGCTAAAAACCTTTTTAGGATTTTCAACTAATAACAGTAAAATACTAAATTCATGTTGTGTTAACTGAATACTTTCTTGATTTAATAATATTCGTCTTTCATTCTTATAAATTTTCAACTGTCCAAATTGAATCATTTGCTTTTTGTGTGAATTAGGTAATAGCCTCTCAGCTCTCACTAATATTTCCTTAGGGTGAAATGGTTTTACTACATAATCATCAGCACCTATCTCAAATCCCTTTAATTTATCATCAATAGAGACTTTTGCCGTCAGCATTATTACTGGAATTTCATAATTCAACTTTACGTATTCACAAATATCCTCCCCTGCCATATCTGGCAACATTAAGTCTAAAATAATCATATCCAGAGGTACCTTATCCACTATTTGAATCGCTGTTTCGCCTGAATGTGCAACATAAGTTGTATCCCCATTTTTTTCAAAATAAGATGCCAATACATTTGTGATCTTTTCTTCATCATCCACGATTAGTACTTTCATGTATAATTCCACCTTCAATAGATTCTAATAATTATATTTTAAATATAATCTAATCACGTCTATAAAAAAATCGTTTAGTTGATGAGACAATTGATGATTTGAACATACTAATAACCTGTAAGTAAACTTCAGTTCACACATTGTGTTAGTTTTCTCTCTACTTATCTGAAAGTACTGTAAATTCTATTAATAATAGTGTATTCTTATTAGA
>DATMJF010000543.1:0-13336 GCA_035554455.1 Rummeliibacillus sp. | reverse complement strand
AAACTCGTGGTTCTGATAAAATAACTTTTGATGTTTTTTGCGTAATACTTACAAGATTAGGTACATTTGAATGCTCAACATGTTTTTGACGTTCTTTTACAGTTGGTTTCTTAACGGCTGCTGGTCTACTTACCGCCGGCTTCACTTGTTGTCTTGGAACTGATGGTGCTGGTTGTTGATGAACAGATTCTTGTTGTTCTATACGTTCTTCAACATAGTCATCTTCTTCTTCCAAATAAAAAAAGTTTTTCAGTTTATCTTTCACCTTCATAAGAATCCCTTCTTTCATTGCCAACTAGAGCTGTGCCAATGCGGATAAAAGTTGCACCTTCTTCAATTGCAATTTCATAGTCGTTAGACATGCCCATTGAAAGTTCAGTACAAGGCGCATATTCATAACCTTTACTAGCAATCTCTAACTGTAATTTTTTTAGTCCTTTAAAAACACTTCGAATGAGCTCTTGATCTTCTGTGTTAGGTGCCATTGTCATCAAGCCTACCACACGAATATGTGGAAAGTTTGATAATTGTTCGATAAAGGTTAACGCTTCTTCAGGTGATAGACCGTGTTTTGCTTCTTCACCTGATACATTGACTTGTACAAAACAGTTTACAGTATGATTGGCACGTTTATCGATTTCTTCTGCTAAACTAATACGATCAAGTGAATGTAAATAATCAATTTGATCAATTACTTTACGAACTTTTCTTGTTTGCATCGAACCAATGTAATGCCATGTTGCATGGTCTGCAATTGTTTCTCGTTTTTCTAATAATCCTTCGGGACGATTTTCACCCAAATGAGTTAAGCCGGCATCTAATGCTTCAATAGCGCGTTCCGTAGAAACTTGCTTTGTAACAGCAATAATTGTGATGTCTGAAACTTCTCTGCCAGCTCTTTGACAAGCCGCATGAATGTTCTTCTGAATATCTTTTAAATTATTAATAATTAATGTCATGGTAGCCTCATCTTTTCAAAGATACTTGTTACCTAATTGTACCAAGCCTAGTGCAATTTATCAATAAATACCCTTAATAGTTTAATCTAATCCTTTTACTAGGATAACATCTTTTCCTACTACAATTATATCTTCAATGGGTATTTTTAAAGTCTCCTTTTGATTACCAGAGAATGCCATGAATTTTTTTGGTTCTGCTACAACAAAAGCTTCAACATATCCTGTATCCTGGTGAACAACCGCATCTTCAACATATCCTAAAAAGCGCCCACTATTTGCAGCAATAATTTCTTTACGCTGAATTTCCGAAAAGCGCATTTACATCCCTCCTAGAGCATTTTATGTATACATATGAAAAAAAAGCATCAATCTTTTATGTGAGATTGATACTTAATTTTAAAAGCAGAACACGCCAATTTAAGCATTGTTGGTCAAATATTCTTCACTCGCTGATTACGCTTATACAGCAAGTGAAGAATTAATCCGAAAAAATGACGTGTTCAGCTAGATATTTCTAAAATCGATTCGTTTATTACTTCTCACTCGCCTGTTCCTGAATCGTTTTCAGAGCACTTTTTTCTAATCTAGAAATTTGCGCTTGCGAAATTCCTAAGTCTTTCGCAATTTCTGTTTGAGTATGGCCATAATAATAACGTTTGGAAAGAATATTTTGTTGTCTTCTATCCAATTTTTGTATTTGTTCTTTAATAGATACATACGTCAACCATCGATCTTCTGAAACAGTTTGATCTTTCAGCTGATCCATCATGTAGACAGGATCTCCACCATCAGCATATATGGGCTCATGTAATGACATAGGCTCTTGGATTGCATCAAGTGCAAATAATATATCCTCCTGCGGTAAGCCTGTCATACGTGCTAAATCAGTTAAGTTCGGTTCACGTAATTCTTCAGTTAAAAATTGCTCTTTTGCTTGCATAGCTTTATAAGCAATATCACGTAATGATCTAGACACACGTAGTGGATGGTGATCTCTTAGGTGTCTTCTAATTTCACCTATAATCATTGGTACTGCATAGGTTGAAAATCGAACATTATGTGATAAGTCAAAATGATCAATTGATTTTAATAGCCCAATACACCCTACTTGAAATAAATCATCAGCCTGTTCGCCCCTATAAGCAAAACGACCGACAATACTTAATACTAACCGTAAATTACCCATCACAAGTTGTTCTCTTACTTCTTCTTGTCCACTTTGTAATGCAACAAATAATTGCCGCATTTCTTCATGCTTCAAAACAGGTAACGTGGATGTATCAACACCACATATTTCAACTTTTGTTCGCATATTTTGCCCTCCGGATGCTTCATCACTGTTAGTAAATTCAGTGTGTCCGAAACGGATAATTATATGCGCTTTATTTCTCTCCAAATTCAACCATTATGACGTCAATTGATTCAAATGATTGCGCAATTCTTGAATAATTTTCTTTTCTAAACGGGAAATATAAGATTGAGAAATACCTAAATGATCCGCTACTTCTTTTTGTGTCATTTCTTCTTTCCCCGCAAGTCCGAAGCGACACTCCATAATATAGCGTTCCCTCTCATCTAATTTTTGAATAGCGTGGAACATATGTTGACGTTCCATCTTTTTCTCTACATCATCGGTGATTAAGTGTTCATCTGTTCCTAAGATATCCGATAGTAGTAACTCATTGCCGTCGCCATCTGAATTTAATGGTTCGTCTAATGAGACTTCACCTTTCATACGGCTCGTTTTACGCAGATGCATTAATATTTCATTTTCAATACATCTTGATGCGTATGTAGCCAATTTAATTTTCTTATCAGCATTAAATGTTTCAATCGCTTTGATCAATCCAATCGAACCGATACTGATTAAATCTTCTATTGGTGTTTTAGCATTATCAAATCGTCTTGCTATATACACAACTAGTCTTAAATTATGTTCGATTAATATATCTCTTGCGTGCATATCACCATTCTTGAAAGCAGTAATCATTTCTTGCTCCTCCTCTTTTTTCAAAGGTGTAGGCAAGGATTCGTGACTACCAATATAAAATGTACCTGTTTGCCTAAAGCTTGCAATTGCTTCAACTAACCAACGCCAAAATCGACGAATCATTATTAAAACCTCCATTCATTAAATGTGATATAAAGCAGTAAAATGTAATATGGCATCTGCCTCTTGTGGAAACGGGGTGTTTTGAATTGTAATAATTATAAAACCAGGTGAAATTGGGCGAGTATCTTCGTCCATAATAAGCCATTTATCATAACGAAGAGCTAAGCTGTATGTCTTTTTCTCTTGAACAGTTGTAATTGGAATAACAGCTACTTTTTTTCGGTATTCTTCGGGGAACATATCCAAATCATATGGCTCATTTACATCCCATTGAAACAAAGCCATTTTCAAATTTTCAGGTAAAGAGTGTTCTATTGCTTTATAACGTACAAAATGAACAGGTTTTCCAGATAACGGCTCAACTGTCGTATTTCCTGTATCTATAAAACATTTTAGAGAAATTGAGATATCTCCTAATCGCAATTCACATAATTGGACTAGACTTTGCTGCAAGGTATCACCCCTAGCAACCTGCAATCGATTTTTTAACAATAATAATCCTGCTGTTGCTACAACTCCGCTTATTATAAATAAGGTAAATACTGATGCATTTATCCACAACGGCTCGAATGCTGTAAATAATCCACCTGCAAACAAAGCTGCGACAAAACACATAAGTGCTCCCTTCCACCATTTGCGGATTTGCAAGCCAAAAGCAGTCGTAATCATTAAAATAAATGCAATGACCATCATGAGAAAATGGTGTCCAAATATAACGATCCAAGTACCAGCAAGGAAAGCACTGATTATAAGACGCATTCTTTTTTGCTGCATATAACAAATTGAATTGGTAAAGGAAAGAATAACATAGTTAAAAAGTGCATTAATTAAGATCAGTACTTCGCCATACAATTCACCACCTCCCACATAGAAAAGGTAACATATGATGACTTCAAAAAATGTCAAAGGGTGAATGTAGGAAGCAGAAACTTTCCGACAGAATCATTCATTTTTCTAGGTAACTTTCGTTTACAAAAATACTTCTAATTAGATTTAGATTATCCATTGTTTTCTTCATAAGGCGAAAATTGTCGCCTTTATTCACCTTTTGTTCTACAAATAATAAGCGAAAAAACCTTTTCAAATATTTCGTTTGTAAACGGGGGTGGGTAGAAATCCATGCTTTTCAAATTGTCTATAAAAGATCCTCTTTAGACAGAAATCCATTTCTATTTTTTCTCTTTAAATAAGCATAACTGCTAATATTGTACAAATAGTTAGTTGGAGTTAAAATGTGCTAACTAATATTCTACATAAAAAAAAACTATCTACTTAGGTATACTAAGTAGATAGTCTTTTCCACTTTATAATTTTGCATTAACGGCGTTTGTTACGGTTTCTTAAAAATGTCGGAATATCCAATCCATCGTCTTGTGAATTTGATTGATATTGTGTTGTTTGACGTGGGCTTTCTTGAATTGGTTGTACAATTTCTTCTGAACGAACTTCACGACCTGCCATTTGTTGTACAGGTGTAGGTTGTTGACGAGGTATACCAATTCCACTACGAGTCCCATTACGTCCTTCATATTGAGGTTCATCTTCTGAAAACTCAGTCGCAATGACTGTAACCACGATTTCATCTTTTAGATTATCATTGATAACCGCACCGAAGATAATATTTACATCTTCATCTGATGCTGATGAAACAATATCAGCTGCTTCTTGAACTTCATATAAGCTCAAATTAGAGCCGCCAGTCATATTCATAAGAACACCTTTTGCACCATGAATAGATGTTTCAAGTAGTGGACTTGAAATAGCTTTTTTGGCAGCTTCTACGGCACGAGTTTCACCTGAAGCAATACCAATCCCCATTAAAGCAGAGCCTTTATTAGACATAATTGTTTTTACATCGGCAAAGTCCAAGTTGATTAAACCTGGTACTGCGATTAAATCCGAAATACCTTGTACACCTTGACGAAGAACATTATCTGCTTCGCGGAATGCTTCAAGCATTGGTGTGTTTTTATCAACAATTTCTAATAAGCGATCATTTGGAATAACGATTAATGTATCAACTGCCTCTTTCATAGCAGCAGATCCAGTTAGTGCTTGTTTTTGGCGTTTTTTGCCTTCAAATGTAAATGGACGCGTAACTACACCAACTGTTAATGCACCAATATCACGTGCAATTTGAGCAATAACAGGTGCTGCACCAGTACCTGTACCGCCACCCATACCAGCAGTTACGAAAACCATATCTGCACCACTTAGTGCTTCTTCAATTTGTTCTTTACTTTCCTCAGCAGCTTTTTTTCCCACTTCAGGGTTTGCACCTGCACCTAATCCACGAGTAGATTTCGCACCAATTTGTAATTTCACTTCAGCATTCGATAATTTTAATGCTTGTGCATCTGTATTAACAGCGATAAATTCTACACCTTGAACACCATGTTCAATCATTCGGTTAACGGCATTATTACCGCCACCACCAACACCGATAACTTTAATTATTGCAAGTTGATCGTCATTTGTCTCAAATTCTAACATCTCTATTCCTCCTAATTCTGCTTATAATGTGTAGAGAACATCGCCCTTTTTATTCTAGAAATCGATTAAAGAAACCTTTAACTTTCGTGAGCACGCCATCTCTATGCTCTTGTGATTCAAATATCGAAGTACTTTTTTGTTGTTCTACATGATGATCTTCACGCCCTGCTGGTACCAAAGGAACATTATCGATAACATCTCTGTTAAATTGTGATTCTTTGTAAGCATAACGTATCAAATTAACAGCTGCTGTATATTCAGGATCTCTTACTCCAATGTAATCAGGCACATAAATCTTGACACTTGTTTGTAAGACATGACGTGCTAATTGAGGAAGACCTTCTAATTTTGCAACGCCACCAGTCAATACCACTCCGCCAGGCAAATCTTGAATACCTATTCGGTATAATTCATCAATAATTAAATCGAAAAGTTCTTCAAGTCTAACGCCAATAATTTCGGATATGTATCTTTGACTAAATTGCTCTTTTGTATCTGCACCTATTACTGGAACTTCAAATAATTCATCATCTGAAGCATCGTCATAATATGCATGTCCAAATTCTGTTTTTATCTTTTCTGCTTGTTCTGTAGGTGTTTTTAATACAATCGATAAATCTTTTGTAATATGTTCACCGCCAACTGGAATCATCGCTGTATGCAAAAAATGACCATCTTTGAATACTGCAATTGTTGTTGAACCTCCACCGATATCGATGAAAGCTGTCCCTCTATTACGATCGTCTTCAGTTAATGCAAATTCACCCGATGCTAACGGTTGCAAATAAATTTGTTGAATTTCTAAACCAGCCTTTTCAACACAACGTAGGACATTGTGTAAAACTGTTTTTGATGTGGTAATCATCGTTCCATCCATTTCCAAACGAATACCGATCATTCCTCTAGGATCATTAATCCCATCTAAACCGTCCACGATATATTGGATTGGAACAATATTGACTAATTCTCGATCTGGTGGGATGGACATTAGTTGTGCAGATTCTATTACACGATCTAAATCCACATCAGTAATTTCACGATTCTCGCTATTCACTGCTACTACACCTTTTACAGCGTGTAATTGAACTTGATTGGCAGGGATACCAAGTATTACTTTATGAATAGACATTCCTACCATTCTTTCAGCTTGATCTATCGCCTTTTTTATAGATTGGACAGTAGCATCAATATCTACAATACTACCTCTACGAATACCTGTTGACTTGACATTACCAACACCAATTACATGCACAGTCTCATCATTAACCTCTCCGATGAGGACTTTAACAGAAGAAGATCCTATATCTAACGAAACGTATAATTCTGAATGATTCAAACTGTGGCACCTCCTTCAACAACTCTTAATAATTATTCTATTGTAAAATTATGAACTTGTCTAAATAAATTCAGGGAAACTATTTAAAATTCCTTCATTTATACTGTTTTTTTAAACTTATGATGCATTTTTTATTATTTACATAGTGTTAAAAGCTAGAAATATTGTCTGTGTAGACTGAAAAGATTCTAAAATACTATTTTTATACATTTACTTCTAACTCAAATAATCACAAATAAATATTTAGCACTATTTTTATAGTTTTTCTTAGACTTATTCAATTACATTTCTGTTTAAGCTAAGATTACTATATTTATCGCCTAATTAAAACTGATTACTAGAATAAATAGATTAAATTTAGATTATTTATACAATTTTTGGACTTATAGGATACAATTACTTAGTAGATGCCCCATACTCACTTTTATAAGAGCGATAAAAAGTTCCAACTTCTAAGTCAATTACCCCTTTTTCACCTTTTTTGACTTGTGAAACAATCGATGGATAATATTTCAATTTTGAGGCAAGTGTAGGAATCGATGCTCTTACTTCAAATCCATCATTCATGAACATTTGAATTGCATATGGATTTGAATCATTTGGTATGGCATTCACTTGAGAGATTAAAGCGATTAGCTCATCATTCAACTTGCTAAGTTGTTGAATCATTTTCATTCTCGTTTTTTCATCCTCAAAACCTACTAATATCGGCATATTCAAACTAGCCGGTATTTTATTCAAGTGTAAAATTGAGCCGTCGTTTAACACCAAATTATATTGGTTATTTTCCTTTAAATATGCAACTTGATCATATTCAGTCACAGAAATCGTTACATCATTCAACCATTTTCTTTTTATCGATACATTCTTTACAATTTGTTGTTCTTTTAATAATCTTTCAACTGTACTACTTTTGAATTCCCATAGAGAGTTCCCTTTTTCAAGACCACTATGCTTTATGTAATATTCTTTACTCTTTAGGTGATTTCCTTCAACTGTAATTTTTTCAATATGACTTAATGGAGATTGAAAATACAGAAGTGTCAGTAAGGTTATAACGAAAATGGCAATAAGCATGAGAAAACGACGATTTGTTCTTTTTTTTCGACGTTCTTTTAATGTCGGAATTCGTTCTTCGATATCAATAATTTTATCCAAACTGATCACTCCTTTCTAAAATTATCTTTCTTTCGAAAAATTCCACACAATTCCAATTGCGATCCATGTTACGACAAGGGATGTCCCCCCGTAACTAATAAACGGTAAGGTCACACCGGTTACCGGCAACAACCCTGAAACAACTCCGATATTCAAAAAAGCTTGAAAACCAATCATCCCTATTAATGTTGCAATACTATATAACGAAACTTTCATACTTGATTTATACGCTAATTTAAAACCAGCGTAGATTAGTAAACCAAAAGCACAAATAATCGTTGCAGCTCCGATAAACCCCATTTCTTCTGCAATAATTGAAAAGATAAAATCATTCTGTGGTTCGGGTAAGTATAAATACTTTTGTCGGCTATTTCCAAATCCAAATCCATATAATCCTGCTGGACCTATAGCAAGCAATGATTGTATTGCTTGAAAACCACTACCAAGTGGGTCTGACCATGGATCTAAAAACGCTTCTATTCTCTTTAGACGATAAGGAGCTGAAATAACTAACCCTACTAACCCTAAAACACCGGCAATGATCAGGAAAGCGTAAAAACGAATAGGATAACCGGCTATAAAGAACAACAAAAACACAGAAACGATTAAAATAAAGGCTGATCCGAAATCAGGTTGTAACATTATGAGCGCTATTGGTAAAAATAAATATAAAAAATGCCGCCAGTGAATTTTAGATTCCGTAGCTTTTTGATTCGCCAGAATAAAGCTTAGCTTGACGATTGTAGCAATTTTGGTAAGTTCAGATGGTTGAAGACTAAGTGGTCCAATTGCGATCCAACTTTGAGAACCATTTCGAACAACACCAATTCCCGGAATTAATACAGCGACAAGTAAAAGTAAAGACAGCCAATATAGGAGCGTCCAAGTCTTTTCCAATTGTAGCCCTTTATAGCGGCTACAAATGAAAAAGGCAAATAATGCTACTCCTAAATAGATTAACTGTTTAACTAAAAAAGGTGCTGTTTGACCGTAGTGAATCTTCCCCCAGTAAGTACCGGCAGAGTAAACAAAAACAATGCCAATGACAGTCAAAAATAACGTTGCAATCATTAACCAAAGTCTCTCACGTTGTATCAGGCAAGGCATCCTTCCTATTACTTAATAATGGCAGTTATTTCAAATTCATAACTGCTTCTATAAACAAATCTCCACGTGTTTCAAAGCTTGGATATTGATCCCAACTTGCACATGCAGGTGAAAGTAAAATGACATCACCTTCATTCGATAATTCTGCTGCTTTTGGTACTGCTTCTTGAATATCCTTAGCATGGACAATTGTTTTTACACCACAAGAAGTAGCGAATTCTGCAAAACGATCTGCTGTTTGACCAGATACCACAACTACATGAACATTTGACATAAATGGTCGTAATTCTTCGAATGAATGACCACGATCTAAACCACCTGCTAGTAGTACGATAGGTTGTTTAAATGCTGCAAGTGCACTACGCGTAGCAAGTGTGTTTGTTGCTTTTGAGTCATTAAAAATTTTACGTTGGTTCCATTCACGAACAAATTGTGTGCGATGTTTAACACCAGTAAATGAATTTAATACGTGTTCCATTTTATCTTTCGGACAACTCATAATAATAGCTGCCGCTACGGCTGCAAGAACATTCTCTAGGTTATGTTTACCAGGTAAAGCGATGATATCACGTTTCATAAATGGTTTACCTAACCAGTAAATCATTTCATCATCTGCACTAATTCCATTTTCATTTATATGAGTCGTTGTAAATGGAATTAAATGTGCATTTGATTTTAGAGCATATGACGCAACGATTTCTTGGTCTGCGTTATAGATTAAATAATCTGTCGCATCTTGGTTACGTGTGATACCGAATTTGGCATCACCATATGCTTCCATGGATCCATGATAATCGATATGTGCTTCAAATAAATTCGTCCAAATGGCGATTTTCGGTTTAAACGTCTCAGTTCCCATTAGTTGGAAAGAAGATAATTCTGTCACAATAATATTATCGGCTTCAGCCGTTTCTGTTACAGTACAAGCTACTGTACCAATATTTCCTGCAATTAATGGCTTTAAGCCACCTTGGTTCAAAATATGGTATAGCAAAGTAGTTGTAGTTGTTTTACCATTTGAACCCGTAATACCAATCATAGGTGCTTCACTAATTAAGTAAGCTAATTCCACTTCTGTCCATACAGGAATTCCTCGGTTTACTGCATCCGCTACAATAATATTTGTATATGGAATACCAGGGTTCTTAATAACTAATTCGAATCCTTCATCCAATAAATCTTCTGGGTGACGGCCACAAATTACTGTAATTCCTTGTTGTAGAAGTTTTTGTGCATCCTTATTTTCTTCAAATGGTTTTGCATCATTCACTGTTACAAATGCGCCCATTTTATGAAGTAATTCTGCGGCCGCTACACCACTTTTTGCTAGACCTAGTACTAATACTTTTTTGTGTTCCATCATGGCTAAGTTTTTCATTATAATACCTCCGGAACCACTGCGATCAATGCCGCCACTAATGCTGTTAACCAGAACGTTAGGACAATACGCCATTCTGACCAACCTGATAGTTCAAAATGGTGATGTAGTGGACTCATTTTAAAAATTCTTTTACCTGTCAATTTGAAACTTGTTACTTGCATAATAACAGATAAAGTTTCAACGACAAAAATTATTCCGATTATTAATAATAGTAGTTCTTGGCCAACTAGGATGGATAACATAGCTAACGCCCCACCTAAAGCTAGTGAACCTGTGTCTCCCATAAATACTTTTGCAGGATTTGCATTGAAGATTAAGAAACCAAGTAAAGCACCTACAACAGCAAAGGCAAAAATGGCAACATCCAATTGATCATTTAAGAGTGCCAACACACCATAAGCTGCAAAAGCAATCGAAGCTGTTCCTGATACTAATCCGTCTAATCCATCTGTTAAATTGACTGCATTTGAAAAGCCAACTAACCAGAAGATTAAAAACAGCATATAGAATACCCCTAAATGTATTGCAAAATCTGTAAACGGAATTTGAACTGTATTATGAAACGTTCCTAACTTCATTAAGAAATAGGCCGCAATCGAAATAACTATTTGTGCGATCAGTTTTTGTAAAGATGTTAATCCCAAATTACGTTTGAAAATAATTTTGAGTCCATCATCTAAAAATCCAACTACTCCATATCCAACTAGGACGAGTATCAAAATAATTGATTGAGATGTAAATGCGCCCTTTACTAAACTCATAATTACTGTTGTTGCAATAATGGAAAGTAAGAAAATGACACCACCCATTGTAGGGGTACCTGCCTTTTTCATATGCGATTTTGGTCCTTCTTCCCGAATGCTTTGACCAAATTTAAAGCGTCTTAACATAGGAATAATAATCGGTCCTAATATGACCGAACTAATAAATGAAATTGCTAAAATAATTAGCATTGTTTCGATTGACATGAAAAAATTCTCCTTCTAACCTTCTTTAGTACATGTATTATCATAGTAGTTTCGGTTGCATTTTTAAAGACTAATATTACTGATTTTCTAAATAAACGTGAATAGTCCCATCTTTAACGATTTGTGCGTCTGCCTTTGGAAGTTGAGAAACAATTGTATTTCCTTCTCCATGCCATTCTAAACGAAACGGATACAACATTTCTGTGATCTCTTTTTTCGTTTTACCAACTAAATTGGGAACACGAACTTTTTCAATATCTCCCCAACGATATTGTTTTTCTAACTGGTCTTTACGATCCGTTATCCCTACAATCGGATGAATATCTTCAATAATTTGCCCAACAATTGGAGCTGCAATGACACCACCAAATTGAGAACCATGCTTTGGATTATCGATTGCTACATAAACCACAACTTTCGGGTCATCTGCTGGTGCAAAGCCGATAAAGGATACGATATATTCTCCATCTTTATAACGCCCATTTTCTGCTTTTTGTGCAGTCCCTGTTTTACCGCCAATTCTTAAATGATCGCGATAGGCACCTCTTCCTGATCCATTTGCAACAACTGATTCTAATGCTGAACGAACCTTTGCAGATGTTTCTGGACGAATAACTTGACTTTTTTGAGTAGGTTCATACGCTTTCAGAACCTTACCATTCTCACTATTAACAATGTTTTTGACGATATACGGCGTCATCAGTTTACCACCATTAACAGCAGCTGAAACGGCCTGGACTTGTTGAATCGGCGTTACCGAAATCCCTTGACCAAATGAAGTTGTTGCATGTTCTACAGGGCCATAATTTTTTGGTGAGAAAAGAATACCTGTAGATTCCCCAGCCATATTAGAGCCTGTCACCTGTCCAAATCCAAAGTCACGAATATACTGTTGAAGCTTAGTAGGACCCACACGTCTTCCTAATTCGATAAATCCTGGGTTACAAGAGTTTTCAACAACTTCAAGGAATGTTTCTTGTCCGTGTCCTGATCGTTTCCAACAACGCAGTTTAGCCCCTTCTACCATGGCATATCCAGGATCATAAAATTGATCCTTTTCCAAATTAACTACATTTTCTTCTAATGCTGCACTTAAAGTTATGATTTTAAATGTAGACCCTGGTTCATAGGTCATCCAAACAGGTAAATTTCGATTATAAATCTTCGAATCTACTTTTTGATACTCGGCTGGATTATATGTAGGAAATGAAGCAATTCCTAGAATTTCTCCTGTTTTTGGGTTCATAGCGATTCCAATTGCTTGATCCGCATCATACTTTTCCATAGCTTGTGACAATTCTCTTTCAATTACCTTTTGGACATCTACATCAATGGTCAGCTCTAAAGTTGCGCCATCTTGCCCTTCCTTCCACCCATCCTCTACATGAGGTAATGTAGCACCTTTTGCATCAGTAAATAAACGAATCGCTGACTCCTTACCTAATAGCAAATCGTTATATTGATATTCTAACCCTGCTAGTCCTTGCATATCACTTCCAGTAAAACCCAATAATCTAGAGAGTAATACGCCATACGGATAATCTCTAATATAATCTAAACCTGTATAAAGCCCTGGAATTTGTAGCTGTTGTATTTGCTCAGCTAACTCATTAGTAATGTTTTTACCTTGTGGCGCAATCTTAATAATCGTCACCTTTTGTGAAAGTTTTTTTTCTAAATCTTTTTCGTCCATTTGTAGTATTGGCGCCAATTGTGCTGCAACTTTTTCAGGTTCTCTGTTTTGGGCGGGCATAAAATAGAGTGTAGGTGCCAATTTATTACCTACTAAAAGTTTGCCATTACGATCGATAATATCGCCTC